>JAYVRP010000725.1:0-1511 GCA_043776215.1 Rhodoferax sp.
AAGAGCGGCGTGGGCACCCACGCCAACGACGTGCTGTCGGGCGTGGACAAGTCCTACATCGCCAGCGCCAAGGCCTACCCCAAGACCGCGCCCACGGTGGTGGACGCCGTCGAACTCAAGGTCGGCGCCACCCGCCGCACGTCGGCCGCCATCGGCAAGGCCGGTGAAGAAGACCTGTTCAAGTTCACCGTCACCACCGGCGGCACCCACACCATAGACACCCGCGGCCCCACCGACGTGGTGATGAAACTCTTTGGCCCCAACAGCCCGACCGCCGTGATTGCCGAAGACGACGACAGCGGCGTGGACACCAACGCCATGATCAAGGGCGACCTGATCCCTGGCCTGTACTACGTGCAGGTGCGCCACTACAACCGGGCGAGCGGGGTGGGGAACTACACGGTGAAGGTGAAGAAGGGGTGACCGGTTTGGGCCGGGGCGCTTGCGTCGAAGTCCAAGACGGTGAGCGCAAATGTTGTTTGCGGGCAATCCGTGCCAGCGCTCAGCCTGAAAGGCAACCGGCACAGAAGATCGACCGGGCGCATCCGGCCGGATGTTTCGAGCGGCCTGACAGGGAAGGGTGCTAGAGCATTGCGCTGTCGCGCGGCCGGCGATCCAATAGGCAAGCATTGATGTCTGCTGCTGGAGTGAACCCATGACCTTTCCCGTTGGGGTAATTGCTGTCTATGTCGCGCTCGTAGCGTGGCTGGTGCTGCTGGTGCTGGCCATTCGCAGGCGCCGGTACGGAGGGGTCATCGGTTTCGGCATCGCGTTGATGCTGGTGCTGAATGTTCGCTACCTCGTCGAAGGCGCACCTGCTGGCATTGCGTTTTTCATCGGTATCTACGACGTCCTGAACAACATGGGCCTGGCACCCGACGCCAAGGTAGCCGGCATGACGGGCTGCGTCGACGGTCAATGCAGCGCCTGGGGCGAGCGCTTCGCCATGCACACGACCTGGGGCGTGGCCTTTTACGAGCGCTTCGTCGCGGATGCGCCGTTGCGATCGATGCTGCTGTATGGACACCTGTTCTTCAATTCGCTGGTCTTCGTGCTGATGCATGTCCAGATGTTGCGAACCGGCAGCGGTCCCCACCGGCAGGCCCACAGGGTGCTAGGACGCCTGAACTTCCTCCTCCTGACGCTGAGCGTTGTCTGCGCCGTGTGGCTGGCTTCGGAACACGGCGCCGTGCCGCAGTACGGTGGCCGGATCGCCGAGTTCGGTTTCTATTCGATGGCGGCATTCGTCTATGGCACGGCTGTCATGGGCGTGTTCGCGATCCGCTCGGGTGACCGGGTGGGGCATCGCATCTGGATGTGGCGTTTCGTGGGCACGATGTGGGGGTCGTTCTGGTTGTTTCGCGTGATGCTGTTTGTGCTGGATCCGCTGCTGCGAGAGCACGAGGCCGTGGCACTGCTGATCTGCATCTGGTTCTCGGCGCCTTTGGGGATGTTGATCGCCGAACTCATTCGGCGCCGCATCGACGCATCGAAAGAACTGCCCGTGGTCT
>JAYVRP010000726.1:0-4793 GCA_043776215.1 Rhodoferax sp.
TACGCTTCAGGCGTGTCGGGCTTGGGCAAAGCGCCGGGATGGATGGCGGCGATCACGGCCGCGCCGTCGTATTCATTCAGACCGGGCCAGGCCAGCGCATCGAACCGCCTGCCAGCGCCCTGGCAAATGCCCGCCCACGTTTGCGCATGGCGGCGCTGCGTGCCGGTGAGGACGGCATCGAACCGGACCCCCTTGCCGGCAAGATACTCGCCCAGACGCACACTCTGTTGCATGCCCATGGGGCTCAGGTTGTCGTAGTCGGCGGCGCCAAACGACGCCTGGCCATGGCGTACAAGGTAGAGGTTTCCCATGCCGGCGATTGTGGTGGCCGTGTGGAGGGTGCGCAGTCTCCCATGAGACGAGCGGGCGCTTTGGTTGGCGCTAGAAATCCACCAGACTCAGCCCCACGCTGAGGACGGTGCGGCGGCGGTTGAAATCCACCAGGGAGTCGCCGTAGCCGCTGAACAGCTGCGTATGAAACCGCAGCCCGCTGGGCTCGCCATTGGCCTGCGGCCCACCGAGCTTGTGCAGCCACTCCAGACGCACCGAACCTCGCGCCGAAGCGCGCAGCGCGTGGCGCACTGTTACGCCCAGGGTGTCGCTGCGCCCGAAGTTCCAGAAGCCTGCGACCTCCGCCCGGCCCACGAAATCGCTGATGTCCGGGTTGTCGTCGTCCGTGTGACGTTCTGGCAGGCGCGCCCAGGCACGCGCCTGCAGTGTGAAGCGCTGACCGTATTCCAGCCCGGTCATCAGTACCACGCGGTTCCAGCTGCGCGACAGGGGCAGGCTCTGGCCGTTGGATTGGTGCACCGCGCTGATGCCGCTGTAGCGCAGCCGCCAGCCGCCTGGCAGCGGGTTGTCGGTGGGGTAGACGTAGGTGATCTCGGGTTCATGGTCGGTGCTGCGAAACGGACGCGACAGGTCGGCGTTGAACAGTTGCCAATACGACTGCTGGGTGTAGCCGAACCACAGGCTGTCGCGCCCGTCAGATGTGCTGTCGGTCAGCAGGCCCTGTGCGATCTTGGTGCGCACCGAGAGCTGGATGCGCATCTCCGAAGTTGAATAGGGGCGATAGGTGGCGGTATGGCCGGGCGCGGTGGAACTGGGCGCGGTATTCACGCTGTTGGATCCGATCCAGGACAGGCTGATCGGCCGGTAACCCCGAATCGTGAAAGTGCCACAGTTGCTCCCTTGCTCCAGCTCCCAGAAACGCGACAGCTCCGAATACGCGGTGCTGCTGCACGATGCGCCGGGCCGGAGGCCAAGGCCCGGGCCGAGCGGCATCTTGCCAGTGGCGAGCGCTGGTGCCGGGCCCGGTGCGGGGCGCGCGACCGTGGGCGGCGGAGAGTCTTGTCTGCCGGCCCAGGCATCGAAACACGCCAGGCGGCCCGGGTCGTCCAGTGCCAGAGCACGACACTGGCGCCAATCGTCCGGATTCGCAGGTGGTGCCTGGGCTTGCACGGCCAGGGGCAGCGCAGAGACCAGCCATACGGCCAGTGTCGTGAGGGCGGCCTGCGTGATGTGGCGGGAAAGGGGGGCCATGCGGAGTCATGCGAAAGGCGCTCGGAAAGTCCGGCCCACCGAGTCTATGGGCTGAAGCTTGCACCCAGGCCCGCGGCACATGCAAAGAAACGTAAATCGGTCCACGTTTCAGGTTGGGCCCTGCCCGAGCAGCTGCGCCACCTCGGCTTGCCGGTACCTTATGCGGACTCGGAGCCCCGGTGACTGCGTGCGGCTACCAAGGCGTCGAGTTGTGCCTGCAAGACGGTGTCCTGCCCGACGATGGCCCGGAACTGGTGTCGGTCAAGGGTCAGCAACACGCACTCGGTGCGTGTCAGCACTGTGCCATTGCGGGGCAGGTCGGCCAGCAGGGCGATCTCGCCAAAGCAGTCGCCGTCGTCCAGGAAGGCGAGTGTCCGGCCCTGGCGCTGCACCTCCAGCGTGCCACGCGCAACCACATAGAACTTGTCGCCTTCGCTGCCTTCCTCGAACAGCACCGTATCCTGTCCGACACGCTCCACCATCAAGCAGCGCGACATCTCCGCCAGGACGGCATCACCCACATCGGCAAACAGGCGCACATTGCGCAACAAGGCGCTGTCCACCCGGGGACGCTTGCCCTCGAACTCCACCGCCCGCTGCTTCTCCAGCATGCGCGCATAGGCTCCACCCTGCATGAGCAAGCTTGCATGGGTTCCCGACTCGACGATCCGCCCGCCCTCCATGACATGGATCCGGCTCGCGTGCCTGACCGAGCGCAGGCGGTGCGTGACCTGGATGGTGGTGCAGGTCTGTGCAATGCGCGCCAGCGAGGCGTTGATGGCGCCTTCGGTTTCGGCGTCCAGTGCGCTGGTGGCTTCGTCGATCAGCAGCAGGCTGGGGCGCGCCACGAGTGCGCGCGCGATGGCGATGCGCTGGCGTTGCCCGCCGGAAAGGTTGGCGCCGTACTCGACCACTTGCGTGTCGTAGCCCTGTGGCAGCGCGAGCACCATGGCGTGGGCCTCGGCCTGGCGTGCGGCGTCCTGGACCTGTGCATCGGTGGCGTCGAGGCGTCCGCTGCGGATGTTCTCCCGCACCGACAGGTTGAACAGCCGCGTGTCCTGCGAAATGATGGCCACCATGCGGCAGAACGCCACGTGGTCAATATCCGCGACATCGCGTCCTCCGATGCGGACACGGCCCTGCTGCGGTGTGTGCTCACGCATCAGCAGCGCCAGCACCGAGCTTTTGCCCGACCCGCTGGATCCCACCAATGCCAGTGATTCACCCGGGCGGACATGGAAACTGACCCGGTCCAGGATCGTGTGCCCACCTTCAAAGGCAAAGGAAACCTCTTCGAAACGCAGCCCGTCTCCGAACCCGGCATCGGGCGAAAGAGGGTCGGCGGTACTCGGCGGTGTCGGACGCGCCAGAAACTCCTCGATCTGGCGCGCCGCATGTTCGGCCGGCCCGGTTTTGCCGAGCAGCGCACCCATCCGGCTGACCACGCCGGCCACGTATTGCAGCAAGACAAAAAAGGCCCCGAGCACATCGATCGCTATCGACCCGTAGGACGACAGGACCATGGCTGCGACGATGAGCACGAACACCAGGAAGTTGGCCAGATTGACCATGCTGCCTTCGAACAGGCGCTGCATGCCGACCCGGCGCAACTGCGTGAGCGCCACCGCCGCCAGCGCCGCCTGGTAACGTGCGCGCCAGGGGCCGGCGATGTTGAAGGCCCGCATGGGCGCATGCATCACCAGCACCTCCTCGACCAGCGCCAGCGTGCGAGCGTCCTGGCCGCTGCCCTGGCGCAGGATCAGCCGGACCTTGCGCGAGAAGATGCGCGGAATCGGAAGTGTCAGCAGCAGGGCGCCCGAGCACACCAGCGTCAGGCGCCAGTCGAGCGCCGCCATGGCGGCCACACTGCCGGCGGCCAGCAACAGGTTCTGCGCCAGTTTCGGTGCCGTCTGCGCCAGGAATTCACCCACGGTCTGCACACCCGTGGTGAACAGCGCCGTGGTGTCGCCGCCGAAATGCGCATCGCCGTAGTGGATGGCCGGCAAATCCTGCAGGTGGCTGAACATGCGTTCGCGCAGGCTCTGCATGGTGCCGGCCACGGCCTTGGCAAGCAGGCGGGCCTGCGCTGCGTCCACCACCAGTTTGGCGAGCAACAGACCGACACACTGCAAAGCAATAACGCCCGCCATCGGGCTTGGTACGCCGGAGAGCAACGCAGCCAGTGCCTGCTTGACGGTGAACGCCACCAGCACCAGGATGGCCGTGTCGGCCACCAACAAAGCCGCGACGCTGGCCAGCACCAGTGGCGGTCCGGCGCGGTGACGCGCAGCAAATCCCAGCAGGAAAGCGAATCCTGTACCGGAAGTTGATTCAGCGAGGGGCCGGGTCGTTGTCGGGGGCAAGGTCTGCATGCGCCGCGCCGCGCGACTGGTCAAAGGGAGAAGCCTGCCATCTTACCCGCGGTGGCGTCCACCCCTTGCGCGCGCGCAAGTGACTCAGCGAGCCGAAAGCACCCGCGCGAATACGTCGCTGTCGACATTGCCGCCGCACAACGTGGTGCCCACGACCTGGCCCTGCAGCATGGCCCGCTCCTGCATCGCTGCGGCGAAAGCTGCGGCGCCAGCACCTTCTGCCACGTTATGGGTATCGTGGTAGAGCGCGCGCATGGCCAGCGCGATTTCGCTGTCGGTGACTTGGACGATGTGGTCGATGTGGGGCGCCAGCGTGTCGAGTGCATCCTGCTCGGCGACGCGGCAGGCCATGCCGTCGGCGAGTTGCGTGCTCACGGGTGCGGCGACCACCCGACCGGCCGCCAGGGAGTCGGCATACGTCGTGGCATGCGCGCTGACCACACCGACGATACGCACCGGGTGGCGCAGCGCCAGCTTGGCGGCGATGGCGGCACAGGCGCCGGAGCCCAGCCCGATGGGCACGTAGGCCACGTTCAGTGTGGGCACAGCGCGCAGCAACTCCCACCAGTAGGTGCTGACCCCGCACACCAGGGCCGGATGGAAACTGGGCACCATGTGGGCGCCACGTTGCTGCGCCAGCCGCAATGCGTGTTCACGGCTGTCCTGGAAGTCGGTCCCGTACTCCACCAGGTGTGCGCCGAGGGAACGTATGGCGGCGTTCTTTTCGACTGAATTTCCGACCGGGACCACGATCGTGCAGGCGACGCCATGGGCGCGTGCGGCCCAGGCAATACTCTGGCCGTGGTTGCCGCGCGTCGCACTCATCACTTCGCGCGGCAGGCTCCCGGCTTGCCGCAGATGCTCGAAATAGGTCAGCCC
>JAYVRP010000727.1:0-1509 GCA_043776215.1 Rhodoferax sp.
GGCTGGCGTTCCAGAAGTTGCCGGAAGCCTTGCTGGGGTTGAGTTACGGTGTAGTCTACCAACCGGTGCTTTTCGGCGCGGTGTTGGGCCACCATGGCCAGCTCGGCCCAGCCGAGATTGCGCCGAAGCGGGCCTGGACCTACCGGCAGGTGCTTTGGCTGGCACAGTCACAGCGCGTGGAATTGCAGATGCCGGCAAACCATCCCTTCAATCCGCTCGGCCTGTTGCGACTGGCCGTCGCCTGTGGACACGACGGCGCAGCCCCCAATCGTTGCGTGACCGAATCGCTGTTTCGGCACGTCTGGGCCAGCGGGGGCGCCGATGCCACCGATCCGGCGCGCCTGCAGGTACTGACGGGGCAACTCGCACCGTCGCGCGACCCCACCGGTGACGCGGTCAAGTCCCAGTTGAAGGCCAACACCGACGACGCCATCACACGTGGTGTGTTTGGCGTACCGACGATGGAGGTGGATGGCAAGTTGTTCTGGGGCTTCGATGCATTGCCGATGTTGCGTGCCTATCTCGAGACAGACCCATGGTTCGCTACTGGTGGCGCGTGGGACACGGTCGTGTCCGTGCCCACCGGTGTCAGCCGGGTGCGTCGCTGAGGCGATGCCGTCCGGATGTTGACGGGGTTTTGTGTTTCGACATGAATCCACCTGTCGCTTGTGCGGCAGCACGATGACCCGGACCTGTTAAGGTTCCTCGAACCCGTCAGGTTTCAACAGCAAGAGGGATGGCAATGACAGCAAGTACGTGGTTCAACCAAGAAGTGGCCCTGGTTACTGGTGGCGGTGCCGGCATTGGGCGCGCCATCGCGCTGGCCTTTGCGTCCCACGGGGCGAAGGTTGCGGTGGTGGACCACAACCTGGCATCGGCCACCGAAACGGTGGCCTTGGTGCAGTCAGCCGGTGGTGTTGCGCTGGCAGTCCAGGCCGATGTGACCGGCGCGGCGCAGGTCCAGGCCATGGTTGCGCAGACCGTGGCGCATTTTGGCGCCCTGCATTTCGCGGCCAACAACGCGGGCATCGAAGGTGACGTATTCGTGCCCGTGGCCGACTATTCAGAATCCACCTGGGACGCGGTCATTGGCGTCAACCTCAAGGGCGTATTCCTGTCGATGAAATACGAGTTGCCCCACATCGTGGCTGCCAAAGGCGCAATCGTCAACACAGCCTCGGTGGCGGGCCTGGTGGGCGGGCGGATGGGGTCGGCCTACTACGCCAGCAAACATGCGGTCGTCGGCCTCACCAAGGCCGCTGCCATGGAATATGCCGACAAGGGAGTGCGTATCAACGCCGTGGCGCCCGGCGTGATTCACACTGCCATGGCGGAACGCGCGTTCCTGCAGTCGTCGGCCGTGGCGTCGCGGGTCAATGCCATGCATCCGATGGGGCGTATGGGCACAGCACAGGAGGTGGCCAACGCGGTTGTCTGGTTGTGCTCCAGCCACGCATCGTTCATCACCGGCCATGTACTTCCGGTGGATGGGGGATTCGTGGCTACCTG
>JAYVRP010000728.1:0-4777 GCA_043776215.1 Rhodoferax sp.
CGATGTCGCATCCGTCCTTGAGCGACTGCTGCACGTCGTCCAGCGTGAATTTGCTGCCAGTGAGCGACACGTTGGCCGAGGAGCCCATGAGCGGCGATGCGGACTCCCAGCTCATGCGCGCGAGTTCGTTGTGCAAGGCCCCCGCGTTGAGAAGCAGGTCCATGGTGTTGCCCTTGGTGGAGCGGCGCAGGCCGCCGTATTCCACGGTGCGCAGCCAGTCATGGTCGGTGCGGAACGCTGCGATCACCGACAACGGCAGGTCGTGGTCCTGGATGATGCAGCGCACCAGGTCTTTGTCGCGCGGCGTGGTGTCCATCACTTCGCAGAAGATATCCCAGTTGCCGATCACGCCGTTGGGCTTGGTCTGAGCACGCTTCTTGAGCTCGTAGATGCGTTCCACGCCGCGCGCAGTGTGCGCGAAGATTGCATACGAAACGCTCAGCGGCAATACCGCCACACCGCCGGCCTTCATGATGCGAAACGCCCGGAGCGCGTCGGCGCGGATGGTTTCCGGGGGCGGCTCGCTGCCGCGGATGATCAGTTCCATGTCATTGGCTCCCATTGGTTGCTTGAGTGCGCGGGCCTGCGCCAGTGCGTGTGCGGGGTCCACGAAGGCCCAGGCATGGATCTGCGGGCCGCGTATGGCGATGCCCTCGAGCGGGGCTGATGTATCGCGCTCGCTGGTGAGCCGGCCCCGGGGCCATCAGGGCTGCCGCTGCGCTCGCGCTCAGTTGCCAAAGCTCCATGCGAAAGATCCTTTGCAAGTCTTGCTGACAGTGGCCAAATTGTATGCATAATCTGGTCACAGTGGCCGACTACTCGGTTGTCTTGCCGTAGTGGTCGTTCTATTTTGCATACAAAATCAGTCCATTCACCTCTCCATGCCTGCGGCTCTGACCCAACTCTATGCCAGCTTCCTGGCCTCGGTGTGCACGGCTCCGTTGCCGGGCGCCGCGCTTGAAGTGGCGCGCCTTGGTTTCACCGACTGCATGGGTGTGATGCTGGCCGGCGCGCAGGAGGAGGCCGTTCAGCGCCTGCGCGGCCATGTGCTGGAGCAGGGCGCCACCCCCCGCTCGCGCGTGGTCGGCAGCTCGCAGCGCGTGAGTGCGGCGCAGGCGGCGCTGGTCAATGCCACGGCCGCCCACGCGATGGATTACGACGACTTTGCGTTTTCCAACCACCCCAGCGCGGTGCTCGTTCCCACCATCCTCGCCGTTGCGGATGCGCATGGTGCCAGTGGCGCACGCATGGCGGCGGCTTACCTCGCGGGTTATGAGGTCTGGGCCGACGTGATGCTGCGCGAGAAGGATCTTTTCTACGACCGGGGCTGGCATCCGACCGCGGTGCTCGGGCCGCTGGGGGCCGCGGCGGCGGCGGCGGTCGTCATGGGCCTGGACGAGACCGCCGCGCGCCATGCGCTGGCGCTGGCAGCGTCGGACTCGGGAGGTGTGTTCGAGAACTTCGGCACCATGGCCAAGCCCTGGCATGGGGGGCGGGCGGCCGCGGCCGGTGTCAATGCGGCCAGTCTGGCGGCCTGCGGGCTGGCGGCCAGTGCCACAGCGCTCGAAGGCCGGCATGGCTTGCTGCGTGCCTTGTCTCCGAACGGCAATGTTGACCTGGATACAGCGCCGGAACTCGGGAGGACCTGGCGCAGCGCAAGCATGCGGCTCAACATCAAGAAGTATCCGACCGTGGGCGCCTCGCAGCGCGGCATCGACGCCGTGCTGGCGCTGAACCGCACCGAACGGGTCGACCCCCGGCGGGTGCGCTCCATCGTCGCGCACATCAGCCAGCGCCACGCAGCCGTCATGCCTTACCACCTGCCGCAGGATGCGCTGCAGGCCAAGTTCAGCCTCGAGTTCGCCCTCGCGTGTGCCCTGGTACATGGGGCCGTGGGTTTCGATGAACTGGTGGATGTGGTGGTGCGTGAGCCCTTGATCCAGCAACTGATGGCCTGCGTGACGATCCAGACCACGGAGGACTTCGAGCCCGGCTGGCGCGACGCCGCACCGTTCGATGTGTTCGACTTCACGCTGGACGACGGCCGCGAGGTGTCGACACCGCGCGTGCGTCGCGCCACCGGGCATGCCGACACACCGCTCGCGCCGCAGGAGCTGTGGGGCAAATTCCTGGGCTGCACACGCCACGCGCGGGTGGACGATGGCCCGGCAAGAATGCTTTTCGACACCATGCAGGACATCGACCGGCTAGGCAGCGCGGCAGACATCGCATGGCCGGCCTGAGCCTGGGCACGACCGTCACGTACCAGCCCCACCGCATCCGCCCTCGCCATGAAGTCGATCCAGGATTTTGTTCGCTACGCACCGGTCACCACGCGCCCTCGGGTGCAGTGGCCCGCAGGCAAACGACTCGCATTCTGGATCGTGCCCAACGTCGAGTTCTACGAATACACGCCGCCACCGGCTCGCGGGCGAGAAACCTGGGACCGCGTGCCAACGCACCCCGATGTGCGCGAATACGGCTTTCGCGACTACGGCAACCGGGTCGGCATCTGGCGCATGACCCAGATGCTAGACCAGTACCCGGTGCGCCCGACGGTGTCGTTGAACCTGGCCCTGCTGGACCACTTTCCAGAGATCGCGCAGCTGATCCGCGAGCGTGGCTGGGCCGTGATGAGCCACGGCATCTACAACACCCGCTTCCTGTACGGCATGGACGAAGCCCAGGAGCGTGCCTTCTATGCCGACAACGTGGCCTCGCTGCTGCGCCACACCGGGCAGCAGCTCCAGGGCATCCTCACGCCGGCCATCACCAACACCACACGCACGCCCGAGTTGATTGCCGAGGCTGGCCTGAGTTACCACGCCGATTGGGTGCACGACGACGTGCCGGTGCCGATCCTGGTGCCGGGCCGCCGTCTGGTGTCGATGCCGTATTCCTACGACCTCAACGACGCGCCGCTGTGGGACGGGCGACCCTATGGCGGGCGTTATTTCGTCGACGCCTGCAAGGCCGCCTTCGACCGGCTGTATGCCGAGAGCGCCGATGGCGGGCGGGTGTTCTGCGTCGCGCTGCATCCCTACCAGATCGGCCAGCCGCACCACATCGGCCACCTGCGCGAGATCCTCGACCACATCTGCGCCCACGACGGTGTGTGGCATGCCACGGGCGACGAGATTGCGGCGCATTTCCTGCAGCACGACTACGACGCGCACGTGCGCCATGCGTCCGAGGTGTCGGCGCAGGCGGCGGAGGTCGCCGCGGCCCGGCCAGCGGTCATGGTGCGCGCGCGTGCCACGACCTCGGTCGCCGGTGGCCCGGTGCCAGCGCAACGCCGGCCCGGCATGGACCACCCGCATTACGCCTGGAACCCGCTGCCGGCCCGGGCGCCGCTGCGCTGGCCCGGCAACCGGGGCCTGGCGGTGGTGCCCTTGATCAACCTGGAGATGGTGGAGGACCCTTTGCCCGCCGGCTGGCCGCAGATCCACAGCGTGGGCGGCGGCCTGGTGCGCGACTTTCCCAATATCTCGCGCGTGTCAACGCGCGAGTACGGCCACCGCGTCGGTATCTTCCGCATTGTCGAGGCGCTCACGCGCCGCGGCCTGCGACCCACCGTGGCCATCGATGTGCTGACGGCCGAGATGTACCCCTCCCTGGTGGACTATCTGCGCGCGGCCGGCAGCGAATTCGTGGCGCATGGGCTGTCGGTGAGCCGGCCGATCACCAGCGCCATGGACCTGGCGCAGGAGCGCGACACCATTGCGCAGACACTGGAGCGCCTGCAGGCCTGCGGCATCACGCCCACTGGCTGGTTCGGCCCCGAGTACGGCGAGTCCACGCGCACACCCCAGCTGCTGGGCGAGGCCGGCCTGGCCTATGTATGCGACTGGGCCAACGACGAGCAACCCTACGCCATGACCACGCCGGGCGACCTGGTGGCCATGCCGCTATGGGCTGATTTCGACGACCAGACGGTGCTCATCAACCGCATGTGCAACCTCGACATGTTCGAAGACCATTTTCGCAAGGCGCTGACCCAGCTGCAGGCCGATGGCGCATCCACTGCGCGGCTGCTGCACTATTGCGTGCGGCCCTGGGTGTCGGGGGCGCCGCTGCGTATCGCGATGTTCGAACGCGTGCTGGACCACGTGCTGGCCCTCGGAAATGTCTGGACCCCGACTGCGGGTGAGGTTGTCGCGGCCTGGAAAGCGGCGCGTCCAGCGGGAGCGGGTGCCCGGCATGATTGAACTGCACCAGGTCTCCAAGCGCTTTCACGCAGCAGGCAAGGTGATCGACGCACTGCTGCCGACCGACCTTGTCATTCCGTCTGGCGAGGTGTTCGGCCTGCTCGGGTTCTCTGGGGCGGGAAAAAGCACGTTGCTGCGCCTGATCAACCGCCTGGAGGAGCCCACCAGCGGCTCGGTGCGCATCGACGGGCAGGAGCTGGTGGGTCTGTCTGAAGATGCCTTGCGCCAGGCACGCCAGCGCATCGGCATGATCTTCCAGCAGTTCAACCTGTTGTCGCACCGTACGGCCCTGCACAACGTCGAGTTCTCGCTCGAGGTGGCGGGCGTTTCCGGCGGCGAGCGGCGCCAGAAGGCGCGCGACGCGATGGCCGCGGTCGGGCTGTCGGACCGTGAAGGGTCCTACCCGGCCCAACTGTCCGGTGGCCAGCGCCAGCGGGTGGCGATTGCCCGCGCGCTGGCGACATCGCCCACCATCCTGTTGTGTGACGAAGCCACATCGGCACTCGACCCCCATACGGCGCTGTCGATCCTGCGCCTGCTGCAGCAACTCAACCGCGAGCGTGGCATGA
>JAYVRP010000729.1:0-1505 GCA_043776215.1 Rhodoferax sp.
GGTGACCAGCGTCTGTGCGCAACATCGAGCCACAAGGTGCCGGACGCATCGGACATGTCCGACACACATTCACCCGTCAGCCGGAGCCGCAACCAGTCTTTGGGCAACAACACGCGGTGGGTGCGGGCGAAGATGTCGGGCTCATGCTGTTGCAGCCACAGCAGCTTGGGTGCGGTGAAACCCGGCATGGCCAGGTTGCCGGTGATCCCGGACAGGCTGGGCAAGCGGGCGCTCAACTCCGCGCATTGGTCGGCGCTGCGGCCATCGTTCCAGAGGATCGCGGGTCGCAACACGGCTTGGTCGCGGTCCAGCACGACAGCCCCGTGCATCTGACCGGACAGACCGATACCACCCACCGCAGCCATGGCCGTCGGGCCGGCCAGTGCGGCCACGCGGTCCAGTACCGCACACATGCCCTGCCACCAGTCGGCCGGATCCTGCTCCGACCACAAGGGCTGCGGCCGCGACACTTCGAGCGGGGCGCTGGCCTGCGCCACGATGGCATGGTCGTCGCCCAGCAGCAGGACCTTGACCTCGGAGGTGCCCAGATCGATGCCCAGAAAGTTCATGTTGGCTTGGTGATGAAGTGGTGGAAATCGGCGGGCCGCCCTGCCTGGGCCCTGCGTGGAACCAGGTGACTGCAGCCAGGAGTCATCGCCGGCTTCGGGGCCGACGACGGGAACCAAGTTTACCCATTGCTTGATTCCCGGCCATTGTCCCGGCCCCGACTGGCGCGTGCAATCGCGGGCACAGCAAGCCGCGGCCGGTTCGCCAGAGTGGCGAAAGCTGGATCACAATCCCTGCTGGCTTATTGACCTTTCCGGAATTCATTACACCGTTCGGGCTGAGCCTGTCGAAGCCTGTCGAAGGGCCCTCGCGAGCCCTTCGACAGGCTCAGGGCGAACGGAAGAGTTTTGTCGCGACATATGGAAACCTCCATGAGCAAATCAACCTGCCCGCTCCACCCACCGAGAACCTGCCACCATGGTCAGCCCCTTACTTGCCAAGTCCGCGCCGCAAGGCCGCGACATCGTCAATGTCACTCCGGAGCGCGCCGGCTGGACCCACGTGGGTTTTCGGGCGGTGCGACTGGCTCCCGGTGAGACCGAAGTTGTGGATACCGGCGCGCGCGAGTTGTGCGTGGTGGTACTCACCGGCACCGTGGACGTGACGGTCAACGGGCGCACCTACGCCAACCTGGGTGCGCGCAGCAGTGTGTTTGAGGAAGTGTCGCCGGCGGCGGTGTACATCCCGCAGGGAACAACGGTGAGTATCGGCACCGTACCCGGCGCCACGCGCGGCGCCGAGCTTGCGTTGTGTAGCGCCCCTGGTGGCGACATGCGGCGCGAGGTGCGGGTGATCGACCCCGCGACGATGCGCCGCAGTGTGCGCGGCAAGGGCAGCAATACGCGTTACGTGTGCGACATCCTGCCCCATGACGACCCCACGGCCGCCCACTTGCTGGTGGTGGAGGTCATCACGCCGGCCGGGCACTCGTCCAGTTA
>JAYVRP010000730.1:0-1503 GCA_043776215.1 Rhodoferax sp.
TGAGCTTGCTGCCCGATGTACCCACCTTGCGTGAACTCGGCTTCCCCAAAGGCGAGGCGATTGCGTTCTCCGGGGTCATGGTGCCGGCGGGCACGCCAGCGGCCGTGGTGGCGCGGCTGAATGCCGAGTTCAACCGGGCACTGGGCCAGCCCGAAGTGCGCCTGAAGCTGGTGGATCAACTCGGGGGTACCTACCGCGGCGGCACGCCGGAGGAATTCGGCGCCCTGGTCAAGTCGGAAACCGAACGCTGGGTGCCCTTGATCAAGCGGCTGGGCCTGACCGCTGATTGAATCTCCAGGCCGTGATATCCAGCTCCCGGTCCAGCGGGAAAATCGGCCTCGGTACCTGGGTGGAGGGCAACACACTGCAGTCCGGCGCCCACAAGGCGCCGCTGTCGCACACGATCACCTTATTTGCGAGCGGGCAAGAATGGTGATTGACATACGCGTTCTGGCCGGTCGCGGTGCTTCAGGATCAGATCCACGCCGTGCACTTGTGATACTCGAGCGACGTTGAGGCCCCCATGGAGAAAATCGAATGCGCCCCTCTGCAGCCTTGCAGGCCCATCGCGAGGCAATCCGCCGGATTGCCCTGAGCCACCGTGTGACCAACGTGCGGGTGTTTGGCTCCGTGGTGCGCGGGGACGACGTCGAAGGAAGCGATCTGGACATTCTGGTGGAGCTGACGACGTCGACCACGATGATGGACATTGCCAAGATCCAGCTGGAGCTGGCGCAGTTGCTCGACGTGAGCGTGGACGTGCTCACCCCGAGAGGCTTGCCCATCAAGTTTAGGGCTCAGGTGCTTGCCGAGGCGCAGGCGTTATGACCCGCCGGGCCGCGCCCGGGGCCCACAGCACGGAAGTCAGCAGGCGGAGGGTACACCAGTGAGCAAGGCCGACATCTTGCGCGTCATGGACTATGACCCACATTGTGGGGGCCATTGACCGTATTCATCGTTGCGTCGGCGCCACGACAGAGTCCGCGCTTCTTGAAGATGAAAAGACCCAGCATGCGGTGGTGCGCAATTTCGAAATCCTGGGCGAGGCGGCTCACAACATTGAGCAGTTGCATCCGGCATTTGCAAAAGCCCACCCCGACGTGCCCTGGGCGCTGATGTACACCATGCGCAATCGCGTGGCGCACGGTTACTTCAAAGTGGACTTTGAACTGGTAGGGAAGACTATTCAATCTGATTTGCCGGAGTTGCGTAGTCAGGTAGCTGCGTTGGTTGTGGCTTAGGCGCTACCGCCGGCCCTGACTGCTGGCTGAATTTCCAGGCCGCGATATCCAGTGCCCGATCCAGCGGGAAAATCGGCCGCGGTACCTGGGTGTAGGGCAACACGCTGCAGTCCGGCGCGCACAAGGCGCCGCTGTCGCACACGATCACCTCGCCTGCAATCGGTCCGAATGCCGCGCGGAAGTGCTGCGCGGATTTGAGCGCCACCACGCGTTTCACCCCGGGGTCGATACCGAAAGCCTTGAACTGCTGCAGGTCCCACAT
>JAYVRP010000731.1:0-1501 GCA_043776215.1 Rhodoferax sp.
GGCAAGCAGGCCACCGCCACCAAGGAAGACGACTGGGTCGATCAGTTGTTCATCGCAAACACCCACGACTACATTTTGTGTTTCTCCAACCGTGGCCGCCTGTACTGGCTCAAGGTCTGGGAAGTACCCCAAGGCTCACGCGGGTCACGGGGCCGCCCGATCGTGAACATGTTTCCGCTGCAGGACGGCGAGAAAGTCACCGTCGTGCTGCCGTTGACGGGTGAGAAACGCAGTTTCCCGCCGGACCGTTATATTTTCATGGCCACCAGCATGGGAACGGTCAAGAAGACAACGCTGGACGAATTCAGCAACCCGCGCAAGGCCGGCATCATCGCGGTGGACCTGGACCCGGGCGATTTCCTGATTGGCGCGGCGTTGACGGATGGCGCCCACGATGTCATGTTGTTCTCCGACGGCGGCAAGGCCGTGCGTTTCGACGAAAACGACGTGCGTCCGATGGGTCGCACTGCGCGCGGCGTGCGCGGCATGATGCTCGACGACGGGCAAAGTGTGATCGCCATGCTGGTGGCGGAAGACGAGCAACAATCCGTGCTGACCGCCACTGAAAACGGCTACGGCAAACGCACCGGTATCACAGAATACACGCGCCACGGCCGCGGCACCAAGGGCATGATCGCCATCCAGCAAAGCGAGCGCAATGGCAAGGTAGTGGCAGCGACCCTGGTCCATGTGGACGACGAGATCATGCTGATCACCGACAAAGGTGTGCTGGTTCGCACCCGTGTCAGCGAGATCCGCGAACTAGGGCGTGCCACGCAGGGCGTGACCTTGATCGGACTCGACGAAGGCTCCAAACTCAGTGGCCTGCAGCGCATTGTCGAAAACGACGCCAACGTCGCCGAGGGCGATGGGCCTGCCGACGCGGCAGAGGATCCGGGCAACAGCACCACCACCTGACGCCCGGTGGCCCGGCATCGGGTACGCTGGCAGCTTGCAACCCTGTTCATGAGCGAAAAGCACTGATGCAACGCCCCTACAACTTTTCTGCCGGCCCGGCAGCCATCGCGGACGAAGTGCTGGCGCAGGCCGCCTCGGAAATGATGGACTGGCACGATGCCAGCGGACGCTCCAGCGGCATGAGTGTGATGGAGATGAGCCATCGGGGCGGGGAATTCATCTCGATCTATGAAGGGGCCGAGGCTGCGCTGCGCGGGTTGCTGGCCATACCGCAAAATTTCCGCATCCTGTTCATGCAAGGTGGCGGACTGGGTGAAAATGCCATCGTGCCAATGAACCTGGTGGCCCGCAAGGAGCGCGCCGGGGCACCTGGCCCGGTGGATTTTGTGGTGACTGGCAGCTGGAGCCAGAAATCGCACAAGGAAGCCATGCGGTACGGTGTGGCGCATGTCGCGGCGAGTAGTGCCGACACAGGGCATACGACCCTGCCGCCTCCTGCTAGCTGGAGACTGCAACCGGGCGCGAGTTACGTCCATGTATGTACCAATGAAACCATCCACGGCGTGGAGTTCCATGAACTGCC
>JAYVRP010000732.1:0-4758 GCA_043776215.1 Rhodoferax sp.
GGTGGCACAATCGCCCGGTTACTAGGCCCTTCCCATGCCACAGTCGCATCCGCCAACCGGTCCAGCCGTGCCGCGGAAGGTTAATCAACCAGCTTTGACCAGCTAAAGTTTCCTGCAGGGAAACGGAGTTCAGCGATCCATGAGCCAAGCCAATTCCACCGGAACTACCCCGGCCTCGGTGTACCACGCCTACCAGTCCAACACCTATCTTTTCGGAGGCAACGCTCCGTACGTCGAAGAGATGTACGAAAACTACCTCGCGAATCCGGGCAGTGTTCCGGATTCCTGGCGCGACTACTTCGACGCCTTGCAAAACGTCCCTGCCGTCGATGGCAGCGATTCGAAGGATGTGCCGCACCTTCCGGTGATCAACGCGTTCGCGGAGCGGGCCAAGCTGGGCGGCACCAAGGTTGTGGTGGCCAGCACGGACGCCGAAATGGGTCGCAAGCGCACGGCCGTGCAGCAATTGATTGCTGCCTACCGCAATGTGGGCGCCCGCTGGGCCGATCTCGACCCGCTCAAGCGTACCGAGCGCGACAAGATTCCAGAGCTCGAGAGTGCCTTCTACGGGTTCAGTGACGCCGACCACGAGGCGGTCTTCGATACCAGCAACACGTTCTTCGGCAAGAACACCATGAGCCTGCGGGATCTGCTCAATGCGTTGCGCGAAACCTATTGCGGCACCATCGGCGCTGAATACATGTACATGACCGACCAGACGCAAAAGCGCTGGTGGCAGCAGAAACTGGAGGCGATCCGCAGCAAACCCAGCTTTGACAGCGACAAGAAGCGCCATATCCTGGACCGGCTCACGGCTGCTGAGGGCCTGGAGCGGTTTCTGCATACCAAATTTGTGGGGCAGAAGCGGTTTTCGCTCGAGGGTGGTGAGAGTTTCATCGCGGCCATGGACGAACTCATTCAACGTGGCGGAACGCTCGGCCTGCAGGAAATCGTGATCGGCATGGCGCATCGTGGGCGCTTGAACGTGCTTGTCAACTCGCTGGGTAAGTTGCCCGCGGACCTGTTTGCTGAGTTCGACCACACCGCGCCTGAAGATCTTCCCAGTGGCGATGTCAAATACCACCAGGGGTTCAGTTCGGACGTGTCGACACCGGGTGGCCCGGTGCACCTCACGCTGGCGTTCAACCCGTCGCATCTGGAAATCGTCAACCCGGTGGTGGAAGGCTCGGTGCGTGCCCGCATGGACCGGCGCTCGGATCCCAAGGGCAAGCAGGTGTTGCCCGTGCTGGTCCACGGAGACGCAGCGTTTGCCGGGCAAGGCGTGGTGATGGAGACACTTGCGCTGGCCGAGACACGCGGCTACACCACGGGCGGGACGGTGCATATCGTGATCAACAACCAGATCGGCTTCACCACCAGTGACCCGCGCGACAGCCGCTCGACGCTGTATTGCTCCGATGTCGTCAAGATGATCGAGGCGCCGGTGCTGCATGTGAACGGCGATGATCCCGAGGCTGTGGTGCTGGCGACCCAGATTGCGCTGGACTACCGCATGGAGTTCCAGAAGGACGTGGTGGTGGACATCATCTGCTTCCGCAAACTCGGTCACAACGAGCAGGACACGCCGGCGCTGACGCAGCCGCTGATGTACAAGAAGATCGCCCAGCACCCTGGCACGCGACGGCTCTATGCGGACAAGCTGGCCGCGCAGGGTTTCGGCGCCGAACTCGGTGATGACATGGTCAAGGCCACACGGTCCGCGCTGGACGCCGGTCGCAACACGTTCGATCCTGTGCTCACCAACTTTAAAAGCAAGTACGCGGTGGACTGGGTCCCGTATCTCAACAAGAAGTGGACGGACGCGGGTGATACGGCCATTCCGCTGGCGGAATGGAAGCGCCTGGCAACGCGACTCACCACGATCCCCGACACTGTCGCACCCCACCAGTTGGTCAGGAAGGTCTATGCAGACCGAGCGGCGATGGGGCGGGGCGAGATTCCCGTGGATTGGGGCATGGGCGAGCACATGGCGTTCGCCTCCCTGGTGGCCAGCGGGTACCCGGTGCGCCTGAGCGGCGAAGACTGCGGGCGGGGCACTTTCACGCACCGTCACGCCGTCATCCACGACCAGAAGCGCGAAAAGTTCGACGAAGGAACCTACACACCGCTGCAGAACGTTGCCGATGGACAGGCTCCGTTCGTCGTGATCGATTCCATCCTGTCCGAAGAGGCGGTGCTGGCCTTTGAATATGGTTATGCGTCCAATGACCCCAATACCCTGGTGATATGGGAGGCCCAATTCGGCGATTTCGTCAATGGCGCACAGGTCGTGATCGACCAGTTCATTGCGTCAGGCGAGGTCAAATGGGGCCGTGTCAATGGCATCACGATGATGCTTCCGCACGGGTACGAGGGCCAGGGGCCTGAACACAGCTCCGCGCGGCTGGAGCGCTTCATGCAACTCAGCGCAGACACCAACATGCAGATCGTTCAGCCGACAACCGCGAGCCAGATCTTCCACATCCTGCGCCGGCAGATGGTGCGCAACCTGCGCAAACCACTGGTCATCATGACGCCCAAGTCCTTGCTGCGCGCCAAGGATGCGGCGTCTCCGCTCTCTGAGTTCACCAAAGGCAGTTTCCAGACGGTGATACCGGAGAACAAGGACTTGAAGGCCGACAAGGTGAAGCGGCTGGTGGTGTGTTCGGGCAAGGTCTACTACGACCTGGTGCGCAAGCGCGAGGAGCGCGGGTCGGAAGATGTGGCAATTCTGCGCGTCGAACAGCTGTACCCGTTCCCGCACAAAGCGTTTTCGACCGAGATCAAGCGTTACCCGAATGCAGTCGACATCGTCTGGTGCCAGGATGAGCCGCAAAACCAGGGTGCCTGGTTCTTTGTGCAGCATTACATCCACGAGAACATGCTTGAAGGCCAGAAGCTGGGGTATTCCGGCCGCGCCGCTTCTGCCTCGCCGGCAGTCGGTTATTCCCACTTGCACCAGGAGCAGCAGAAGGCGCTGGTCGATGGTGCATTCGGAAAACTCAAGGGCTTTGTGCTCACCAAGTAAGCAGTTCGCGCTGCGGCGCGCCATTTCCCGTTGTTGAAAGAATTTGATATGGCTATCGTTGAAGTCAAGGTCCCGCAACTGTCCGAATCCGTGGCGGAAGCCACCCTGTTGCAGTGGAAGAAAAAAGTGGGTGAGTCCGTTGCCACGGATGAAATCCTGATTGAAGTCGAAACCGACAAGGTGGTGCTGGAAGTTCCGGCCCCCTCTGCCGGCGTATTGGTCGAGATTGTGGCGGAGGATGGTGCGACCGTTGCGGCGGAGCAACTGATCGCGCGAATCGACACGGAAGGGCGCGCGGGAGTTGCGGCCGCTCCGGTTGCTGGTGTGGTGACATCCGCTGCGACCGCACTTGTGCCCGCACCCGCAGCGTCTGGCAACTCCAAGTCGGACATCCAGATGCCGGCCGCCGCCAAGTTGATGGCAGATAACCAGTTGCCGGCCGGCTCAGTGCCTGGCACCGGGCGTGACGGCCGGATCACCAAGGGCGATGTTCTGGGTGTGATCGCTGGCGCAGTGAAGCCGGCGCCAGTGGCGCCAGCCGCGCCTTCGGTTCCGTCGCTGGTCCCGGCCATGGCGTTGCCACAGGTTGCCACGCCAAAAGTCAATCTGGGCGAGCGGCCGGAGCAAAGAGTGCCGATGAGCCGCTTGCGTGCCAGGGTGGCCGAGCGCTTGCTCCAGTCGCAGGGCTCGAATGCGATCCTCACGACATTCAACGAAGTCAACATGGCACCGGTGATGGAAATGCGCAAGCGGTTCCAGGAGAAATTCGAGAAAGAGCATGGGGTGAAGATCGGATTCATGAGTTTTTTCGTGAAAGCCGCGGTCCATGCGCTCAAGAAGTACCCGGTGCTGAACGCGTCGGTGGATGGCAACGACATCCTCTACCACGGCTACTTCGATGTCGGTATTGCCGTGGGTTCTCCACGCGGGCTGGTGGTTCCCATCCTGCGCAACGCCGACCAGATGGGGTTCGCGGATATCGAAAAGAAGATCGCTGAGTACGGTGGCAAGGCGCGCGACGGCAAACTCGGCATCGAAGAGATGACGGGGGGCACGTTCTCGATTTCCAATGGCGGCGTCTTCGGGTCGATGCTCTCCACGCCGATCATCAACCCACCGCAGTCGGCGATCCTGGGCGTGCACGCGACCAAGGACCGGGCTGTGGTCGAAAACGGTGTCGTCGTCGTACGGCCCATCAACTACCTGGCGCTCAGTTACGACCATCGCATCATCGATGGCCGCGAAGCCGTCCTGGGACTCGTTGCGATGAAGGAGGCACTCGAGGATCCTGCACGCCTGTTGTTCGACATTTGAGACCGCGCCATGTCCAAACAATTTGATGTGATCGTGATCGGTGCCGGCCCTGGTGGTTATATCGCCGCGATTCGGTCGGCGCAACTAGGCCTCAGCGTGGCCTGCGTGGATGCCTGGAAAAACGCCAAGGGTGGACCGGCTCCGGGCGGTACCTGCACCAATGTCGGATGTATACCGTCGAAGGCGTTGCTGCAATCCTCAGAGCACTACGAGAACGCCGCCCACCATTTTTCCGACCACGGGATCGAGGTCAAGGGGCTCGGCCTGGACCTGCCGAAGATGGTCGGGCGCAAAGATGCCGTCGTCAAACAGAACAACGATGGCATCCTGTATCTGCTGAAGAAAAACAAGATCAGTTTCTTCCATGGAACCGGTTCTTTTTCAGGTGCCGCTGATGGCCTGTACCGTATCGACGT
>JAYVRP010000733.1:0-1499 GCA_043776215.1 Rhodoferax sp.
CTGCTGGGCGTCACCCGGGACATCACCGAACAGAAAGAGTCCGAACTGGCGCTGCGCGACAGCGAGGCCCATTACCGCGAGCTGTTCCGGAACAACCCGCATCCGATGTGGATTTTCGACCTGGAGACACTCGCCTTCCTCGATGTCAACGATGCCGCCGTCCTGCACTACGGCTACAGCCGCGAGGAGTTCCTCGCCATGACCATCCGCGACATCCGTCCCCCTGAGGACCTGGCGGCGCTGGACGCCCATCTCGGGCAGGTGCGGGAGGGAATGGCGAACCCGCAGGACACCCCGTGGCGGCACCAGCGCAAGGATGGCAGCGTGATTCTGGTCGAGACCGTCAGCCACACGCTGGTGTTTGACGGCCGGCCCGCGCGTTTCATCCATGCACACGACGTGACCCAGCGCCACCTCGCGCAGGCGCAACTGCGCGCCAGCGAAGAGGACCTCGCGATCACGCTGCAGTCGATCGGCGATGCGGTGATCGCCACTGACGCCGCCGGCAGCGTCACACGCATGAACCCGACCGCCGAGCGCCTGACCGGCTGGCCCCTGGGCGACGCCATCGGCCGGCCCCTGAACGAGGTGTTCCAGATCATCCATGCCCAGTCCCGTGCATCGGCGATCAATCCGGTCGACCTTGTGATGCGGCACGGTCAGGTGGTCGGGCTGGCCAACCACACCGCGTTGCTGGCGCGCGACGGCTGCGAATACCAGATATTCGACAGTGCCGCGCCAATCCGCGGCCCGGACGGGACGGTCACGGGGGTGGTGCTGGTATTTAGCGACGTCACCACGCAATACGCGACGCAAGCGGCACTGCGGGCCAACGAAGAGCGGTTTCGTAGCCTGATCGAATGGACGCCCGACGCCGTCGCCGTGCACCAGGACGGGCTGCTGGTGTACGTCAATCCCGCCGCGATCCGGCTGTTCGGTGCCGATTCGGCGCAGGACCTCGTGGGTCTGCCGGTGCTGGACAGGGTGCACCCGGATTTCCGCCCCGTCGTCATGGCGCGCATCGCCAGCGTGCTCGACAAGGGCATCGCCGCACCGCTGCTCGAGCAACGCTTCCTGAAGCTCGATGGCGAAACGATCGATGTCGAAGTCCAGGGCACGAACATCGTCTACAACGGCAGGCCGGCGATCCAGGTCGTGCTGCGCGGCATCACCGAACGCAAGCTGGCGCAGGAGCGCATCCTGGCCAGCGCCCAGGCCCTGCGCGAATCGGCGCTGCATACCCAGACCATCCTGGACAACATGGCCGATTCCGTCATCACCGTCACCCAGCAGGGGCTGGTGGAATCGTTCAACAAGGCGGCCGTCACGGTATTCGGTTACGCGCCCGAGGAAGTGCTGGGACAGAACGCGGCAATGCTGCTGCCGGAACCCCACCGCACGCACTACGGCCGTTTCCTGACGGGCCAGGCCGATGGCAGCGAGTCGCGCATGCTGGGTGTGGCCCGCGAGGTGGAGGGCCTGCGCAAGGACGGCAGCCT
>JAYVRP010000734.1:0-4752 GCA_043776215.1 Rhodoferax sp.
TGTCGTTGCCGGTGGCATAACAGTCGATCTGGTCCCGGGCCGGGCCACCGATGAGCTCGTACACCGGCCGCTTGAGGAGTTTGCCCTTCAGGTCCCACAAGGCCAGGTCGATGCCACTGATCGCGTACGGCGCCAGCCCGCCGCCGCCATAGGGCGACACCATGCGTGTCATCATGTCCCAGAGTTTCCCGGTGGCGGTGCAGGATTCGCCGACCAGCAAGGGTCCGAGGTGCTCGTTGATGATGGAGATGACCGGGCCGCCATAACGTGTCATGCCCAACCCCCAGGTACCGTCCGTCGCGGTCACCAGGCACGCGACTGCGGGCCATTGTGGCCGCCAGCTCGCGCGCAGGCGTTTGAAGCGCGGGTAACTCGACATCGGACCAGCGATCTCGGCGTCGTCGGTCCAGACGGGTCGGGTTGCCGGGGTGGCGGCCGGCCCGCCGACCAGGTCGCTGCGGATGGCAAAGGCCTGGATAGACTTGATTTTCACGGTGCTGCGCGTGCGCCTATTGGGTTGGCTTCAGGTTGTGGATTACGAAATTAAAACCTTCCCACGGCGGGTACGGTGCCGTGTACGGGTTCTGCGCGCTGGGCCACCCGGTCCAGTAGGTGGTGTTGAACACCAGTGTGTGCAGCTCTTCGGCGAGCGTGATCTGCGGCAGGTCGGTCAGCACGATACGCGTCGCCTCGCGCACCAGCTTCATGTAGTCGGCGTCCTGCGCCGACGGCTGACGCGCCTCCATCTTGTCGAGCATTTCGTTAAGTGCCGGGTTGTTGTAGCGCGAGAAGGCGCGGATGTTGGCCACCTTCTGGCCCGGTGAGGCGATGTACTTGCCGTGGAAGTGCTCCAGCGTCTGCCAGGGGTCGTACAGGCTGCCGCAATGAAAGCCAATGGCCGCATCGAAGTTGCCCGCACCGATGCCGTCCCAGAAGGCGGCGTCCTGGGTCGAACGGAACACCGTGTCGATGCCGGCCGATTGCAGTTGCCGCGCCAGCACGGGGCCGATGGCGTCACCCATGGGGGTCGTGATCGTCAGGGCCCAGGGCTGCCCGTCCGGCAGCTTCCACTTGCCGTCCGCCGCTTTGGTGAAGCCGCGCGCCTTGAGCAGGGTTTCGGACTTGCGCAGGTCCTGCTTGTCCACCGCGGCGGCGTTGATCATGTCCTGCATCTGGCTGGTGTAGACCTTCATCGTGCCGTAGGACGAGTACGGCATGCTGGCCTTGGGCATCGAGCCTTCGAAGGCCAGGTTGACGATCTGGTCGCGGTTGATCGCGCTGTTGATCGCCTGGCGAACTTCGACCGAATCAAACGGTGCCTTCTGGGTATTGAAGACCAGCCGGAACGTGCAACCGTCGGCGCCGCCCCATACCGGGCCGCTTGAGTTCCACGAAGTCAGCTTGGGGTTGCGCGCCTTGGCGGCTTCAAAGTTGCCGGCCAGCACCGAGCGGCCCATGTCAACTTCCCCATTGGCGTACAACTGGGTCAACGCGTCGGCCGTGGCAGGACGGTAGATGATGCGCTCGATCGCCGGCATGGCTGCGAGTTTGGTGGTGGCCGCCCACCAGGTCGGCCGCCGGTCATAGATGATGCTGCCGGTGTCGGCCTTCACCATTTTGTAGGGGCCGGTTCCCACGGGCCAGCCTTTTTGCAGGTCGAAGAAACCGAAGGTGCGCGGATTCTGGTCTTTCCAGATGTGTTTGGGCACGGTCACAAACCGGGCCCCCTGGCCAGTTGCCAGGAAATCGGCCACCCAGCGCGGCCCGGGCTTGGTGAGCTTGAGCTTGAACGTGAGCTTGTCGATCAGGGTCTCGGAGCCGACCCACTCCTTGATGGCGCTCGACATCACGATGTCCGGGGCCGCCAATCGGAGCATGCCGAAGGTGAACACGACGTCTTCGGCGGTGAACGGCTGGCCGTCGCTCCAGGTCACGCCGTCGCGCAACTTGACCGTGATCTCGGTGAAATCCTTGTTGTATTCGTAGCTGCTGGCTTGCCAGGGCACGATTTTGTTGTTGTTGTGGTTGGTGTAGAAAAGGTTCTCGCTGACCGTGTAGTGCAAGCTGTTGCGCTGGTGCAGGAACACGCCGGCATAGGGGTTGAAGTTGGTCGGCGAAGGCACCTGGTTGTAGTAATCCCAGCCTTGGGTGATGAGCGTGCGATTGCGTGGCACGTCAGGCAGTGCCTGCGCCAACGCTGGCGCGCTTGCCGCCTGGTGCAGCAGCGCCACCAATGCAAAGCGGATCAGGGTCGATTTCATGCTTGACTCCATTTCTGGCGCCCGAGCCGCGCCTTGCGTATTGATTTGAGTAATGTTAACGATAACATGTTAACGATCCCATTTTGCCACTGCAGACCGTCACAGCAAAGCCCGGGTTTTCCCTAATTGGCAGTGCGCGGGTACGATGGGCGCTGCTTGAAAGGTTTCAGAGATGGCAAAGAGTGCAGTGCGGATGAGTGATGTGGCGCGCCTGGCCGGCGTCTCCACCATGACCGTCTCGCGCGTGCTGAGCAAGCCGGAAAGTGTGGCCCTCCCGACGCGGGAGCGCGTGCTGGAAGTCATCGGCTCGCAGGGGTTCGTGCCCAATGGTGTCGCGGGCAGTTTGCGCGCCCAGCGGGGTCACGGCGTTGCCTGTGTCGTGCCGCATATTGCGAATTCGGTGTTCAGTGACACATTGCAAGGCCTCAACGATGCACTGCGTCCGGCCAGCATGCATGTGCTGCTGGGAACGTCGGGTTATTCGCACGAGGAAGAGGCCAGGGTGCTGGAGGAATTCGCCCGCTTGCGCCCGGAAGCAATTGTGTTATGGGGCACGCGTCGGCATCCCAAGAGTCGCGCCTTCCTGCGCCGCATGGGGGCGCCGGTGATCGAGATCTTCGACCTGGTGGCGGACCCGTTCGACCAGGTGATCGGGTTCTCCAACGAGTTGGCGATGCGCTCCATGGTGGAAGAACTGCTCAAGAGCGGACGCAGGCGGATTGCCTTCGTGGGCAATGCCAACGACCGCGACCTGAGCGCCGCGCAACGTGTGGACGGTTGGCGCATGGCCTTGCAGGCGGCAGATATCGAGCCTGCCGGGCTGCTGTTCGAAGCAGAGCCGAGCGCGACCGGAGGCGAAGAGGTCTTTCGCAAGATCACGGGTTCCCACATCGCCATCGACGCGGTGTGTTGTGTCAACGATCTGCTGGCCATCGGCATTCTGAGCGAGTGCCGCCGGCTCAAGGTATCTGTGCCCGATCAACTCGCCGTGGCGGGATTTGGCGACTTTCCGTTCTCCCAGGCATTTGCCCCCTCCTTGACGTCGGTGCGGCTCCCCAGGTATGCCATTGGCAAAGCCGCCGGGCAACAAATTCTGCGCCGACTGGCGGGTGAACCGGTGGTCGAGCGTGTGATTGATCTGGGTTTTCAGGTCATGCTGCGCGCCAGCAGCTAGCGCGCGGACGCCTCCACCGACAGCGCGCGTCCTGCGCGCGCTGACCAGCCTGGATGACCGTGTGTCGCGATCCCGGCCTGGTTCTCCAGTTTCACCGTGTGTAAGGTTTTGGCGTCTTCAACGACAGCCAATTGTCACGGTCTTGTGATTTTTTCGTGAGGCTTGCGGGAACGATGGTGCCTAGCATCGACTGGCGGGTTGGCAAGCACCAACTCGAGTTTCATGCCATTCCATTTCCTCAGGAGAACCCCCATGCCCATTCGTATCCGCCAAAACGCACTTTGCGCTGCCGTCGCAGGTGTACTTGCCTTCTCAGGCGCTGCCATGGCCGCCCAGGTCAATCTGACCATCACGGCCGAAAACCTGGCGCCTGCCAACAGCATCAGCTTTGCCCCCTTGCATTTTGGAGTCCATAGTGGCGTTTTTGACGCCTTCAATATCGGCATGGCGCCGGGAGCTGCGATCACGTCAGTGGCTGAGGGGGGCGCGGGAGGTGCCTGGCAAACCGCTTTTGCAGCCGCCGACCCGACGGCGGTCCGCGGCACTATCGCCGGCTTGCTGCAACCCGGCCAGACCCGCAGCCTGAGTGTGCTGGTGGACACGGCTGTCAATCCGTTTTTCACTTTCGCCGCCATGGCAGTGCCGAGCAACGACTTCTTCATCGGCAACGATTCTCCAACGCGATTTCGTCTGTTCGATGGCGGTGGAAATCTGCAGATTTCGGCGATCGGCCAGAAGGCACCGCAGATCTGGGACAACGGCTCCGAGGTGTTCGATCCGGCAGCGGCGGCCTTTGTTGGCAACAATTCCCTGCGTGCCAACCAGAACTCGGTGGTGGCGTTCAATTTTGGGGAATTCGCCGCGTACAACGGCCTCACCACCGGTGCAGGTTACGTTTTCAACAGCGCGCTGACGGCCCAGTCCGACGTCTATCGGCTCTCATTTCAGGTCGCAGCGGTACCTGAGCCCGAGACATTTGCCATGCTGGCCGCCGGGCTCCTGGTGATCGGCTCGATGGCGCGCCGCCGGAGATCCAATGCACGAACACTTGTTGCTGGTTGAAGACGACGACGCCATCGCGAGCGCGCTGCTCCTGCACCTCGAGGAGGCCGGGTACCGCATGCACCGCGAGGCGGACGGCTTGCGCGCCATGGCGGCGATCGACCGCCAGCGCTGGGACATGGTCTTGCTCGACCTGATGCTGCCGGGCGCCGATGGGTGGGACGTCTGCCGCCATCTGCGTGCGCGCCACGCGAATGTGCCGGTGATCATGCTGAGCGCCCGTTCAGCTGAAGCACATCGGGTGCTCGGCCTGGA
>JAYVRP010000735.1:0-4734 GCA_043776215.1 Rhodoferax sp.
GGCTTGTCGAAGCCGCCCTTCGACAAGCTCAGGGTGAACGGCAAGGTCACCCCCTCGCTCGAGCCCGACCTGGACCTGACCCGCGACGCGATCACCAGCAGCACGCTCAGCCACGGATTGATGGTCCTGGGCGACCGCTGGACCAACGCCGTGCTGCTGGGTGCCTTCACCGGCGTGCACAAATTCGAAGACTGGCAGCGGCAGCTCGGCGTTCCGCGCTCGACCCTGACCGACCGCCTCAAGAAGCTCGTGGCCCAGGGGCTGATGCGCCAGCGCGCCTACCAGCAGCATCCGCAACGTTTTGGCTACCACCTGACGCAGGCCGGCCTCAAGCTCTACGACCAGGTGCTCATGATCTGGCTGTGGGAAAAACGTTGGGGCAGCCGCACGGCAGCGCTTCCTGGCCGGTTGACCCACCGCGGCTGCGGACACGATTTCGTGCCAGTGGTTTCCTGCACGGCGTGTGGCGAAAAGACCGGCATGAACGACCTGCACCTGGGACTCAAGGTGAACCCGGTGCTGCTGGAGCAGGCGCGCAGCGCCGGACGCACGGCCCGGGTGGCCGCCGTGGACGCGACCGGCATGGGGCTCGGGCTGCGGGTGGACCGTTGGTGTTTGCTGATCATCAATGCGGTGATCCTGGGCTGCCACTATTTCGACCAACTCGGACACGTGCTGGGAATCGCCAGCAGCGTGTTGTCACGCCGCCTCAGCGGTATGGTCGAGTCCGGGCTGCTGCTGTGCCAGACCGATCTGCGCGACGCGCGGCGCAATGTCTACCGTCTGACCCCGGCCAGCCGCGACCTGTTCGGGTATCTGGTGTGTTTTTCGACCTGGGCCAGCCGCGAGCACCTGAAGCAGCCCAGCTCGATCCGTCCGGTGCACAAGGCCTGCGGGCATTCTTTCGTGCCAAAAGTGGTTTGCAGCGCATGCCAGCAGGCTGTCAAGCCGTGGGACGTGTCTTTCGACAACGCAAACCCGAAATCTGTTTCCCGACTGGAGGCCCCCGTATGCCAAGTGAACTGATCCGCCGCGTTTCCAGCGACATCGTCCCGGGCGACCACCCGTACCTCCAGGGCGCCTGGACACCCCTGCTCGAAGAGGTCAACGCCAGCGACATGCCGGTGCTCGAAGGCAAGATACCGACTGACATCGACGGCGTCTACCTGCGCAACACGGAAAACCCGGTGTACCAGTCGATCGGTCGTTACCACCCCTTCGATGGCGACGGCATGATCCACATGATCTCGTTCCAGGACGGCCGCGCGAGTTATCGCAACCGCTTCGTGCAGACCAAGGGCCTGCTCGCGGAGCAGGAGGCCGGCCACCGCCTGTGGGCCGGCCTGATGGAAGACCCGAAGCTGTCGGTGCGGCCTGGCTGGGGCGCCCACGGATCGATCAAGGACGCGTCGAGCACCGATGTGGTGGTGCATGCGGGCCGCGCGCTCACGTCCTTCTACCAATGCGGGGAAGGCTACCGGATGGACCCGTTCACGCTGGAGCAACAGGGCATCCCGCCCTGGTCGCCGCTGGACGGCATTTCGGCCCACATGAAGGTCGATGAATCCAACGGTGAAATGCTGTTCTTCAACTACTCCAAATACGCGCCCTACATGCACTACGGCGTGGTGGACCGGCACGACCAACTGGTGCATTACGTGCCAATCCCTCTGCCCGGGCCGCGCCTACCGCATGACATGGCCTTCACCGAGCACTACGCGATCCTGAACGACTTCCCGCTTTACTGGGATCCGGAGCGCCTCCGACAAGGCAAACACGTGGTGAAATTCCATCCCGAGCAGCCCTCGCGTTTCGCGATCATCCCCAGGCGCGGCCAGAGCAGCGAGATCCGCTGGTTCGAGGCCGCGCCCACCTTCGTGCTGCACTGGCTCAACGCCTATGAGGAAGGCGACGAGATCATCCTCGACGGCTACTTCCAGGACGAGCCCGAACCGAAGAACTTCAGCGGCGCGCCCAAGGGCTATGAACGCATGATGTCCTACCTGGACCAGTACAAGTTGGGCACGCACCTGCACCGCTGGCGCTTCAACCTGGCCACCGGCAAGACCAGCGAACAAAGGCTGGACCAGCGCATCCTCGAGTTCGGCATGTTCAACCAGCGTTATGCGACGCGCAAGTACCGCTATGCGTACAGCTCGGTGCAGGTGCCGGGCTGGTTCCTGTTCCACGGTTACGTCAAGCACGACCTGCAGACCGGTGAATCCTGGGAAATCCGGCTGCCCGAGGGCCAGTACGCCAGCGAGGCGCCGTTCGCGCCGCGCATCGGCGCAAAGGACGAGGACGACGGTTACCTGGTGACCTTCGTCACCAACGAGAACACCCAGGGCTCGGAAGCCCTGCTGATCGACTGCAAGCGCTTCTCCGAGGGGCCGGTCTGCCGCATCGCACTGCCGCACAAGCTGTGCAGCGGCACCCACTCCTGTTGGGCCAGTGGCCCGGACATCCGTGACGGTCTTCTGAAAGCAGCACCGTGAAAGGCGCACTCTTGCTTGCCGCCTTGACGCTCTGGGTGGTGTGGGTCGCGGGCCTGCTGGTGTTCCGACGCCGCCCTGAGCTGCGCGTGGGCACCCTGCGCGAATTCATGTTTCCGATCGCCGCGCTGGCCATCGTTGTCGCGTGGACCCAGATCAACCACGCCATTCCAGGCTCGTGGTTCCTGTCGTTCTACCTGCGTGCGGGCGTGATCTGCGGCGCCCTGTTGACCGGTGTCTGGCTGCTGAGCGTGATCAAGCGCGACAGCGGCATCATGGACACCGCTTATCCGCTGGCTGCGGCGTTGCCGGTGGTGGTGCTCATCGCGCGGCGCGGCACCTGGTCAGCACATGAGATCTTCACGGTGGTGCTGGTCGCGTTGTGGAGTATTCGCATGTCCCTGCACATTGGCCTGCGCAATGCGGGGCACGGCGAAGACGGCCGTTATGCCGCCTGGCGCAAGCGCTTCGGGCACCACTGGTGGTGGTGGAGTTTTTTCCAGGTATTCACGATGCAGGGCGTCATGGTGTGGTTGTGGTCGCTCGGCCTGATCGGCGCGGTCGCGGCCGGCCCGCAGGAGTTGGGTTGGCAACATGCACTGGCCGGGGTGCTGTTTGCCGTCGGCTTCTATTTCCAGGTGGTGGGCGACCTGCAACTGCAAACCTTCAAAAGGAACCGATCCGACCGCAGCAAAGTACTCGACACCGGACTGTGGAGCCGCAGCCGGCATCCCAACTACTTCGGTGAATCGGTGATCTGGTGGAGCTTTGGCGCTTTGGGCCTGGTCCATCCCTGGGGCTGGTTGGCGCTGGTGTGCCCGATCTACGTCACCTGGTTCATGAGCGCCGGCTCAGCCACACCGATGCAGGAGCGTTACCTGGCCAAGACCAAGCCGGCCTATGCCGATTACATGCAACGGGTGCCAGTGTTCTTTCCCTGGGGCAAGCCTTGATGGGCGACAGCACCGAACTGCAAGGCCGCTGCGCCATCGTGACCGGCGCCGGCAAGGGCCTGGGTCGCGCCTATGCGCTGCATCTGGCCGCGCGCGGAGCGAAGGTACTGGTCAACAACCGGCGCCACCCGGGAGAAAGCGACGCACAGACTTCCGCGGCCCAAACGGTGGCTGCCATCCGTGCCGCAGGCGGCACCGCCGAGGCCAACTGGAGCGACGTGGTCGACCTGGCCAGCGGCCCTGCCATGGTGACGCAGGCCCTGGAGCAGTGGGGTGGACTCGACATCGTGGTCGCCAATGCCGGTGTCGATCGGGCCAGCAACTTTCACAAGCTCGACATGGCGGATTTCCGCGCCATCTTCGACACCGGGTTCTTCGGCAACCTGCACCTCGCACACGCCGCCTGGCCGCACCTTCTCCAGCAAGGCCATGGCCGCGTGGTCCTCACCGCATCGAGCGCCGGCCTGTATTCCAACCATGGGCAGGCGGCCTATTCCGCGGCCAAGGCCGCAGTCATCGGTCTGATGCGCGCACTGGCGATCGAAGGGCGGCGCCACGACGTGCGCGTCAACGTGATCGCACCCTACGGTTACTCGCAGATGACGGCGCCCTACATGCCCGAGGCCATGGCGCGCAGCTTCGATCCGGCGCACGTCGCGCCGCTTGTGGGGTGGCTGTGCAGTCCGGCCTGCGACGTCACCGGCGAGGTCCTTGTCAGCGGCGCCGGCCTGGTGCGGCGTGCCGGCGTGGGCGAGACCGAAGCGTTGCCGCTGGACACCGGCGCGATCGGCACGGTCGTGCATGCGCTGCAGGGCAAGAGCCTGCAGTCCTACGCCAGCGCCAACGACTCCTTCACCAGGTTCCTTCAGGAACTGGCCCACTTCGAGAAAGAGAACACACCATGACCCATGCCTTCATCGCCGACGCCGTGCGCACCCCGCGTGGCAAAGGCAACGACCGGGGCAGCCTCAAGGCCGTCAAGCCGGCCGTCCTGCTGGCGCAGGCGCTGCGCGCCCTGGCGCAGCGCACGTCGCTCGACACCGGCCTGGTCAACGACGCCATCTTCGGCTGCGTCACGCAGACCGGCGACCAGGGCGCCAGCGTGGGCACGCTGGCCTTGCCCCTGGCCGGATGGAGCGACGCGGTATCGGCCGTCACGATCAACCGCTACTGCGCTTCCGGACTGTCGGCCACCAACTTCGCCGCGCTGCAGGCGCTGCACGGCGACACGCTGGCGGTGGGCGGCGGCATCGAGATGATGTCGCGCGTGCCCATGGGCAGCGACCAGG
>JAYVRP010000736.1:0-4721 GCA_043776215.1 Rhodoferax sp.
TGCGGAACGCTGGTGAACTCCTTCAAGTCCAGCCCGGAGCAGAACGCGCCACCAGCACCGCTGAGCACGATGGCGCGTACCTCGGGTTCCGCGTTCAGCGCGCGCAGTGCATCACGAAACTGCACGCCAAACGCCAGGTTGATGGCGTTCTTGCGTTCCGGGCGATTGAAAGTGATTTCGGCCCATGCGCCATGGCGTTCGACAAGAATTTCGCTCACGGGTGTGATCTCCTGGTGGATGCTGGATACAGAAAATGTGCGCCGACAAAGCCTTTCCGCGCACTCGCCCATGGTTTGGCCAGCGCGCCGCTTCCATGTACGGCGCCAAACGCTCTGGCTAGTCGGATTCCGTCATGGCATCGAGCACGATGCGCCCGGTGACCCGCCCGGCCTCGAGGTCGCGCAGGCTTTGCTCGGCCTGCGCCAGCGGGCGAATCTGGACAGCGGGAAGTTTGAGTTTTCCAGCTTGCACCAGTGCCACCAGTTCGCGGATCTGCGTTGTCGAGCCCACAGCCGACCCCATCAGCGCGATTTCGCGCATCGCCAGCGCGACCAGCGGAACAGTTGCGGCCCCGCCGAACAGGCCGACCGAGACAAAACGGCCACCTTTTTGCAGCGACGGTAGCGCCAGCGCCGAAGTGGCCGGTGCGCCGACGAAATCGAGCATGCCGCGCAAGCCACCATTGGACAACGCCAGCAACTGCGCTGCACCGCCGGTTTTCAGGTTCAGGACATGGGCCACTCCTGCGGCTTTGGCAACCTCCAGTTTGGCGTCGTCGATGTCGCAGGCGATGATGTGGGTGTGCCCCAATGCCTTCAGGATGGCAATGCCGATCAGGCCCAGGCCGCCGCAACCGAGCACGGCCACCCACTGGTCGGCTTCAGGTGCGCCCAGTTTGGCGGCGGCCGAGTAGGCGGTGACACCTGAACATGCCAGCACAGCGGCTTGTGCAGGGTCGATGCCCTGCACGTCGACCAGATACCGTGCGTGCGGCACCATCAAGTGGGTGGCAAAGCCGCCCGGACGCGCCATGCCCATGGCGGCCATCATGTTGCACAGGTTGTCCTGGCCCTTGAGGCAGACGCCGCATTTGCCGCATCCGATCCAGGGGTTGACCAGGTAGGTTTCACCGACCTGCACACCGGTGACGTCGGAGCCGACCGCCGCCACGACGCCGATAGGCTCGTGTCCCAGCACCACTGGCAGTTTCAGCCGGTCGCCCAGGTTGTTCTTGACCCCGCCACCCATGTCGAAATAGCCCTCGCGGATATGCACGTCCGAATGGCAGACGCCGCAGTAGGTGAGGCGCATGAGCACTTCTTGCGGGCCGGGTTGGGGCGTCTCGCGCACGGCCTGTTGCAGGGGTTTGCCCCATTCGGTGATGTCGTAACTTTTCATGGTGTCTCCGTGCCGGTATGGCGTTGTGGGCATCAGGCCAAAGGTTAATCCGGCACGCCATGTGGGCATGTCACCCGCACGACTGTCAAGCCTATTGTGTGGCGCCCATCGCGATGGCACGGGCGCGCGATTGCTCCAATACGGCAGGGTCGGCAGCCACGCCGGTGTCCCATCCACCCATGTGCCGCAGCCCAATCACGCACAAGGCTGTGATCCACTCATGCTGGTCGTTCAGGCACGGGATGTAGTTGAACTGCTTGCCTCCGGCATGAAGAAAAGCCTCACGCGCTTCGATGCCGATTTCTTCCAGTGTCTCCAGGCAATCACTGGTGAAACCCGGGCAGATCAGGTCCACGCTGGCGACACCCTGTGTGGCCAGGGCGATCAAGGTGGGTTCGGTATAGGGTTGCAGCCATTGAGCCCTTCCCAGGCGGGACTGGAAGGTGACTGTGTACTGGTCCTTGCCCAGGCCCAGTTCCCGGGCCAGCAGGCGGGCGGTCTTGAGGCACTCGCAGTGATAGGGGTCACCGAGTTGCAGGGTGCGCTGCGGCACGCCGTGAAAACTCATCACCAGCTTGTCGCCCCGCCCGTTGTCCTGCCAATGTTTTCTTGTCCGGCGGGCCAATGCCTCGATATACAGGGGGTCATCGTGGTAACGGTTGACGAATCGCAACTCGGGAATCAGACGCGTCTTTCGGGCCCATGCATACACCGCATCGAAAGTCGCGGCGGTGGTCGTGGCCGAATACTGGGGATAGGCCGGAAGCACCAGAACACGTGTTACGCCTTGGAGCTTCAACTCGGCCAGTTGCGAGGCAATCGAGTTGTCGCCGTAGGTCATGGCGTAACGCACGGATACCGCGTGGCCGCGGGTGGCCAACCAGCCTTGCAGCAACTTCGCCTGTTTTTCGGTCCAGACCTTGAGTGGCGAACCTTCGGCGGTCCAGATGCTGGCGTATTTGGCAGCGGATTTGGCCGGTCGCACGCGCAGAATGATGCCGTGCAGGATCAGCAGCCATAGCAGCCGCGGGATTTCCACCACGCGCCGGTCGCTCAGGAACTGTTGGAGATAGCTGCGAACCGCCGCCGGTGTCGGCGCCTGGGGTGTGCCGAGGTTGCAGTACAGGATGGCAGTGCGCGGAGTCTGGCCGTGGGTGTACGCTGGCTCTGGCGTGAATCGGGTGTCAAGCATGCTGTATTCTCCCGCACCTATGCTGGACTTGACCAAAATAAGGGCCATTGGGCTGGATCTCGACGATACGTTGTGGCCGATATGGCCGACCATCGAACGCGCGGAGCTGCAGCTGACCCTATGGCTCGATTCGCGCGCACCGCGGACCTCGCAGTTGATGGCCGACCCGGCGTTGCGGCTGGAATTGCGCCAGCAAGTGGTACGCGCGCGCCCCGAGCTTGCACACGATATGAGTTCTGTGCGGCGCGAGCTCATTCGCTCGGCGTTGCGACGCAGCGGGGACGACCCCGATCTGGCAGAGGCGGCTTTCGAGGTTTTTTTCGAGCACCGCATGCGGGTGGATCTGTACGCTGACGCCTTGCCCGCATTGCGTTTCCTGTCCGGCCGGTTCCCCATCGTCGCCATCTCCAACGGCAATGCGGATGTGGGGCGCGTGGGTATCGGCGAACACTTCACGGCCAGTCTCAATGCCCATCTGTTTGGTGTCGGCAAGCCGGACGTACGAATTTTCGAGGCAGCGGCTGCAGCCGCGGGTGTCCAGGCCGATGAAGTCCTGCATATCGGGGACGATCCGGCGCTGGACGTGCTGGGGGGGCTGAACGCCGGTATGCAGACCGTGTGGGTGAACCGGTCCTCCCATGTCTGGAAACACGCGCAGGAACCCCATGCCACCGTGACGAACCTCGATCAGCTCCGTGCCCTGTTTCAAGAGTCCGGTCGCGCCTGATTGTCATTGCACTGCCTCGATTGCCCGGCACAATAGGCGCCACTGACCAACTTCAATCCACCATGCCATTGCCATCCCTGCAAAGAAAAACCTTCCTCGGCCTGGCACTGGTGCTGGCCCACGTGGCTTGTCCTCAGGCCTGGGCGCAGAGCCCGGCCTCCGCGTATCCGGAGCGTCCGGTGAAGATCGTGGTGCCTTTCGCGCCGGGCGCCGGTACCGATGCCATGGGCCGTCTCGTGGCCCAGAAGCTGGGAGAGGTGATGGGTGCCACGTTCGTGGTGGAGAACCGCGCGGGTGCATCCGGCGCCATCGGTACCCAATACGTCGCCCAACAGGCACCCGATGGATACAACTTGCTGCTGGTGGCGTCGCCATTCACCACGGTGGCAGCCTCGCTGCGTACAGCCGGTTACGACCCGCTGCGGCAGTTCGCACCGGTGGGGATGATTGCCAGCGGGCCGCTGGTGTGGGTCGCCAACCCGGGCTTGCCGGCCAGCAACATGCGTGAACTGGTGGCGCTGGCGAAGTCCAGGCCAGGCGCGCTCAACTATGGATCGGCCGGCGCGGGTGGCGTCAACCACTTGGTGCTGGAACTACTGAAATCCCGGACCGGGACCTTCATCACCCACATCCCGTACCGCGGTGTGGCACCGGCCACGATGGACATGATCGCAGGACAATTGCAATTGATCACCGGCACCATTCCCGCGTTGCTGCCCTTCATCAAGGACGGGCGTGTCAAACCCCTGGCGGTGACCAGCGCCAAACGCTCCAGTGCCCTGCCGGACGTGCCCAGCATGACCGAGGCGGGTTACCCGGGTATCGACGTGGTGAACTATTTCGCCCTGATGGCGCCGGCCGGTACACCTGCGGCAGTCATCGAGAAACTGAACCTGGCCATCAACAAGGTGGTCGTGCTGCCCGAGGTGGTTGCGCGGTTCCGGGCCGATGCGGTTGAAGCCGCGCCTGGGTCCCCGGCCTTGCTGGGCCACTTCATCGAAGCCGACTTCCGGGCCTGGCGCAATGTCGTCACGACGCAGAACCTCAAGATAGAGGAGTAGCCGCCCATCCCGAGCGGACGGCGCCTTCAAGCGTGGCCGGGTAGGGCCCGGCTACATAGTCACCGCAGGCGTGCAACCCCGGCAGGATCTGCATCGGCGGGCGCTGCAGGCCTGGAGTACAGGCGAAAGCAGCACGTTTTTCCACGACCGTCTGAATCGGTAGCAGTGCCAGCCCCAATTGATCGCGGGCCTGCTGCAGCACCTCCCGTTGGGCTGAATCGCGGTCGGACGTGCTGGCGCTGATTACAAAGGCGAGCAAACCTGCCGGCCCGCCGAGTTGCCCCCGGTCGAACACGAATTGGGCCGGTCCTGCGGCTGGCGCCGCCACGCGGCACCGCAAGGC
>JAYVRP010000737.1:0-4711 GCA_043776215.1 Rhodoferax sp.
ACCGACCATCCACCAATGTTTTCTACACTGCCCCCATTGTTGAACAACTCAATGAAGTCGTTCTTGTAGGTGGCACCGGAATTTCCACCACCCCCATACACCTGGCTGATCACCACGGCAGCCTGCCCCGGTGCCACCAGGCCCAGCGACAAGGCAGCCACCGCAACCAACCTGCGCCAGGACGCAACAGAGGAAGTCGAAAGTAGATTCATGGGTTTCCTGATAGGTCCGGGCGAATGGGCCAAGTCGAAAAATTGAAGGACGCAAAAACAGTATCGCACTGCTTTGTGTCACTGGGTTGACGCACCATCCACTATTCCCGGCGTTTGTCGGACCGTGTCCGTGGAGCAGGCACACCGTGCCAGTTTGTGGCGCCGCACCACCCGCTGGCCGCCACAATGCGGCATGCACAATGGTCGCGCATTCAACCCGTTCAAGGAGACACGAGCATGTTTCAACCCCAATTGATGGCTGGCCAGCGCATTCTGGTGACCGGCGGCGGCACCGGCCTCGGGCAGGCGATGGCCGAGCGATTCCTGAGCCTGGGCGCCGACGTGGCGATCTGCGGGCGGCGCAAATCGGTCTGTGACGAGACCGCCGCCGCCTGGCGCACGCAGTTCCCCGAACGCCGCATCGATACCTTTGGTGTGGACATCCGGATTGCCCAGCACGTGCAGGACATGGTGGACGCCCTGTGGGACAGCGGCGGCCTGACCGGCCTGGTCAACAACGCGGCCGGCAACTTCATCGCGCCGACCGAAAGTCTGTCGCCACGCGCCTTCGACGCCATCGCCAACATCGTTTTCCACGGCACCTTCTATGTCACGCAGGCGGTAGGCAAGAAGTGGGTCGAACAATGCAAGTCCGGCCAGTGGCAGCCCGGCCAGCCCTTTCGCAGTGTGATGAGCATTATCGTGACCTGGGTCGACAACGGCTCTCCGTTTGTCGTTCCCTCGGCGATGAGCAAGGCCGGCATCGATGTGATGACCAAGTCGCTGGCTATGGAGTGGGCGCGTTACGGTATCCGCCTGAACGCCGTGGGTCCGGGCGAGATCCCCACCGAAGGCATGAGCAAGCGGCTCAACCCGGGTGAGCAACCCGGCGCACGCAGCCGCAAATCGAACCCGATGGCGCGCCCGGGCGACATGCGTGAGCTGCAGAACCTGGCCAGTTTCCTCATGGCGAACGGCCAGTGTGACTGGCTTACCGGGCAAAGCATCATGATGGACGGCGCCAATGCGCTGGCCACCGGAGGCAACTTTTACGAACTGCGCAACTGGAGCGACAGCGACTGGCAAACGGCGCGCGAACGCATCGAAGCCCAGAACCAGAAGGACAAGACCCAGCGATGACGACAGCTAACGTAGCGGTGCTGGCATTCGACGTGTTTGGCACTGTGGTGGACTGGTACAGCGGCGTGGCGCGCGAAGTGCAGGCCGAGTTGCCCGACATCGATGGCGGCGCGTTCGCGCGGGCCTGGCGCGCCGGCTACGCGCCGGCCATGCGGCGCGTGATGTCCGGCGAACTGGGCTGGACACTGCTCGATGACCTGCACCGCCTGATGCTGGACCAGACGCTGCAGCAGTTTGGCGTGCGCCACCTGACGCCGGAGCGCAAGCGCCACCTCAACAAGGCCTGGCATCGGCTCGACCCGTGGCCGGACGTCGTGCAGGGGCTCCGTCGCCTGAAGACGCGGCACACCCTGTGCACGTTGTCCAACGGAAATATCGGCCTGTTAACCAACATGGCCAAACACGGCGGGTTGCCATGGGACTGCATCCTGTCGGCAGAAATTTTCAGGGCCTACAAACCCGACCCATCGACCTACCTCGGGGTCGCCCGGGTGTTCGACGTTGCGCCCTCCGAGGTGATGCTGGTGGCCGCGCACCACGACGACCTCGCTGCGGCGCGCGCCTGCGGTTTGCGCACGGCCTACATCGAGCGCGTCGCCGAATTCGGCCCGCACCACCACAAGGATGTGTCGCCCCACACCGACAACACCCTGCACGCCAGGGATTTTCTTGACCTGGCAGACCAGTTGAGCTGCTGATACAGGATGCCGGGCAGGCCGCCCACAGGCAGGCGTGCATTTCGCAACCTGGCGCCATTGAAATGCCCACGGGTCGCACCAAGCTGAGGGGCTGAGCACGCCAAACCGGACGCCAGCCCTTGCCCTTTTTACTTCTCATCTGCCTGGCGCTGCTACTTGTCGCTGGCCTCCTGGCGCGCCCCTGGTGGGTGCGCCGGCGGCGTGCACGGATCCGCCGACAGCCATTTCCTGCCGCCTGGCGGCGCATCCTGCAGTCCCATGTGCCTTATGTCGCCCGCATGCCGGCGGATCTGCAATTGCAACTCAAGCAACACATCCAGGTCTTCCTGGCCGAGAAGCCCTTCCTCGGCTGCCGTGGCCTGATGGTCACGGAGGCTATCCGCGTGACGGTCGCGGCCCAGGCCTGCCTGTTGCTGTTGAACCAACCCGACAGCTATTTCCCGGACCTGCGGCAGATTCTGGTGTACCCGGGGCCTTTTGTGGTGGACCGCGTACACGCCAACCCGGCGGGGCTGCTCGAAACTCGGCGCCAGGTGCTTGCGGGGGAATCATGGTCCCAGGGCCAGGTGATCCTGTCCTGGGACGACGTGAGCGCCAATGCGGCCGACCCCGACGCCGGGCGCAACGTGGTGATCCATGAATTTGCGCACCAGTTGGACCAGCAAACGGGGCTCGCCAATGGGGCACCCCAACTTCACTCCATCGGCGCGTACGCACCTTGGAGCCATGTTTTCAGCGCGGAGTTTGCCCGGCTGCAACAACAGGTCTCGCAGGGGGAGAACACACTGCTTGACGACTACGGCGCCACCGATCCCGCCGAGTTCTTTGCCGTCGCCTCGGAGGCTTTCTTCATGATGCCCGTGCGCATCGCGCAGGACCATCCTGCGATGTTCGAGCAATTGAAGGGGCTGTATTGCGTCGATCCCCTGTCATGGTGAGCCGCAGCGCCCGATCTCGCCGCAGGCTCGGGATTGATCCTGGTGCAACCTCGCGCTGCGCAGCGCGTCTTTTCGCGTCGGGAAAGTTGACACTCAGTGCTGCGCCATCAAGGTCCGGTTCAGCGTCACGCAGGCCATTCCGAAAATGCGCCAGAAGAGTTGCCGAACAAGGCGCCGAACAATGCGCCAAGCGCAGATTGCCGACCGTCAGGCTGCCGCGCAAGGCATCGAAGGCCGGAGCGATATCAGCATACGCTGAGAGTGCCGAACACTCAACATCACGCCGAAGCGCCGCTCGATTTCCCACCGCAGAAGTTTGTTGGTCCACGCAATGGCGGCATATCCGAGTTCGTGTGGAGGCGAGTCCACCGCAAGCGCGAGTTCCTCCATCTGCAAGTTGCTCAGCTTTGCATGCCGCCCGGAATGCGGTTTTTCGCGCAGTCCGTCGATCCCGTGGCTGTGAAATTCGTGCACCCATCGTTCAACACTGCGCGGGTCATCACCAAAGACTCTGGCCACTTCACAACAGCTCTGGCCTTTGCCAACCAGAAGCAGGCAGTGCAGGCGGTGAACGAAGCGCGATTGCGGCGACCGTGCCCCTTCCTGACGCAGCGCTGCCTGTACCTCATCGGGTGAAGTGACCTTCAGTCTTTGCATATCAGGGTCTCCTCTCACAGGCGCCGAAGCGCCATCCGGCACGATTTCCGCCAGTGCCCATAGGGAAGCCGGACATGGTATGCCACTTGCATGTCGGCGTAAAGACTGAGTGACTGCCCGACAGGCTGGCTGCCGCGCCCGCTGCTGCGTGAGCTTGAAGCGCATTGCCCATTCAGCGGCGCAATGACGCAGGGCTCCCTTGGCGATCTCTCAATGGCCATCTGAAGGAGGTAAGGTTCATGAAAACACTCACGATCTGCATTGCAGCCCTTGTGATTGGGTGGAGCCCTTTTCCAGCTCATGCGGGGCCAGTCGTGCTGGAAACCGAAATTCGCGCTTTGGATTTGACCGGGGCCGGCGCGTATGGCCCGGTGTCGATTCATCTGACCCCGGGGACTGTCTCGACCGGGCGCACGGTCATCGCGCCCGATGGGACGCCAGGCGACATCACTCCCGGCAACGGTCAGGGAACGGTGCTCAGCAGCTTCTTCGACATCTTTTTCGACATCGATTCCCTCCCCAGCGCCGGCGCCGCGGCGGCGACCAAGACTTCCGCAGTCGGCCACATCGCAATTTCTGCGCCGTGCGAGAACCCCTCGGCAGGGCCTCCGGTGCCGCCAGGCTGCACCTACATGGGGCACCCGGTGTTCACGATCGAAGATGTCTCGGTGGTCATTGCGCGGCACATCGTTGACCTGCTGTCAGTGACGCTGATCGGGCCACTTGCCGGCTTCGATTTCGCTGAAATGTTCGATACCACCCTGCAACTCGACACGAATACCAACCGGTCCTACACGCTGGCGGGGAACATGAAGGTGGACGCGCGTTTCGTGCCGGAGCCCGCGACGCTGCTGCTGGTGCTGGTCGGGCTTGGTGCCTTTATGGTCCGACTTCGGGGGCGTGGGCTGTGACCAGGCAATCTGCGTGCACTCCCGACTTTCTGCAAAGGGCGGCATGGCACACACCGTGCACTGCTTGGACTGCATACCGGCCAACCGTTTCGGGCAGGGGCCGACCCAATTTGCAACTCTCGAGCCATACACAGGAGAAGAAAACATGACCCCAT
>JAYVRP010000738.1:0-4706 GCA_043776215.1 Rhodoferax sp.
CTGCGGCTGCGGCTGCGGCTGCGGCTGGTGGCTGGTGGCTGTCATCAATATGGACGATGGATGCCCTTTGGCTACCTTTCGCACATGCGGTGCGCAGCCTAGACTCTGCAAAGCGGTATGCCCGTCGACTCGACCCAGTTTTTTACACAGGAGACCGACCCATGATTGGCGAAGATTCAGGCAAGTCAGCAACTTCCCCGGGTGATGTTCGGATGCATCAATTCGCTGCTCGGCTCTCGGCAACAAGATCGCTGCGCGATGGGCACATCGTCTTGCGACTGACGGGTGAAACCGGCGGCAACTATTGCCTTCATTGCGCAGCTGGTCGCGTCACGCTGTCGCATGATGTGCCGCCCGGCAATCATCATGTCGAGTTGATCGGCGACGCGAAGCAGCTCCGCCCCATCCTCGAAGGCAAAAAGGACGCGCGCCGCCATTTCCTGGCAGGCGCCTTCCGGGTCAGGGGTGACATCCGCTACATCTCCGATCTGGCGATGGAGCTCGGCATTCTTGAGCAACCGATCTGAGGCACAGCGCCAGGAGGCAGACCATGGCCCAAACCACCGGACTCGTCCAGTCGCTGTCCGTCGGCACTTTGCAGGCCTGCTGTGTTCAGATTGGCCCCGACCCTTCCAATGCCGAGTTGCTGGTCATCAGCGTCACGAATGCCGACGATGCCGCGGTGACCGCTTCCAAGATCAGCATGATCGAGCTGTTGGCGGCAGCGCTGGCGAGTCGGCGCGCGGTCGTGGCCAACCACGGCGATCAGGACGCGACCATCACCCAGCTCGCGATCAATCCCGGTTGAGTCCACAGGTAGCTAGATGATGGCTAAGACCATAGGCCGCGTGCAAAGACTGACTCTCGGCAACAACTCTGCTTGCGTTGAAATTGGCCCGTTTCCAGACTCGACCGAACTTCTCACCCTGGTTTTCGGCGCTGCGGATGGCAGCGCTGTCACCGCTCTGAAGAAGGGCATGGTCAGTCTGCTCGAGTGGGCGCAGACGGCAAGCGTCCCGTTGGAAGTAGCGCACGAAGACCGCAGCGCATCAATTCTGCAGGTGAGCACGCTGAACGTGCAACCCGCGATCCGAAAGAATATCGCGCACGTGGGCCCGACCGAACGGGCCATGCTGCGCGACGCGATTCTCGAGATGCACCGGCGGTTTTGCCCCGGCGGTCGCGGCGACACGCCGCCTGGCGGCGTAAGCTGGTGGTTCAAGCAGGATGAAATCCACCAGGCGACTCACGTGCACGGCGGGCCCGAGTTTCTGCCGTGGCATCGGGAAATCGTGAACCGGTTCGAAGAGCTGCTGCGACTGATCAACCCGCAGGTATCCCTGCACTACTGGGATTGGACCGAAGACCCCAGTGCCTTGTTCACCTCCGACTTCATGGGAAGCCGCAACGGCGACGTCGGCGAGCCGTGGCAGGCGAAGGCCGCCCCCTGGCGTCCCGATGGGTTCTACGTTCCGGACGCCGACCCATTCCGTGGTCCCGCGTTTGACAGCGTCCACAACAACCCGGTCGACCCTCCCCGAACGCTGACTCGTGATTGCGGAGGGGGCAGTTTTGCGACGGCCGCACAGGACGACGCAGTCACCGCCGCAAGCGACTTCAGGAGCATGTGGCAGCTGTTGGAGGTCATGCACAACGGCGCCCATGGTTTCATTGGTGGGAATCTCCGCGATGGGCACATCTCCTTTCGAGACCCGTTCGTATTTCTGCTCCACTCGAACGTCGACCGACTCGTCGCCCGGTGGCAGACGGACCCTGCGCATCCCGAACGCCTGAATCCGGCCACGGTGTACAGCGGGCTGACCGAATCAGAAGCAGCGCAACTTGACCAGTTGGTTGAGCCGTGGAGCACTGGCGTCGGAGCATTCCACACGATCAGACCTTGGGAGAGCACGCACGAAAACGAGGGTACGCCGCACGACTACCACCACCCATCGATAGTCTCGCCGCCCCGCTACGACACTAATCTGGGCTGACGAGAGCCGCGATGGCCCCCCTGGCCGCGACTTCCCGTTTGAGTCATGCCGAGAGCCGCCATTCGATCCGGCTCGGGCTAAATGGACGGTCCTTGAGGTCGAAAGCTCGAAAAGGTCATGACAAGGCACTGGATGGGGCTACCGCAGTTTGCAACTAGGGATGGGCGGTTTGTCCACGCAAGCAAACACTGGACGATGCGGCCCGCCAAAGCTGCACGGGTCCTATCGATCTTGCAATGAGAACCATGACGTAGACCGCAAATAGGCCTCGACAAACCTGGGCTTCGATCCGATTGCCACGCCTGCCCCGACAATTAACTTTGCGACCGTTGCGACCACCCGCCGAGCCCAGTCCACCGACCCTTCGAGGGAGCCCGCATGTTTGTCGCCTATCATGACGTAGATGCATCCACCCACCAGCAACGGTTCGACGAGCTGCTGAGTCAGGGACTGCGGATGACATGGGTGAACGTCTCCGGCGATCCGGCGGACGCCCGTTATGCCGCGGTCTGGGTGACGAGCGACGGTCGAGGCTGGGCTGGCGCGCACAACCTTGACGCCGCTGGCTACCAGCGGCGATTTGATGAGCTCACCGCCGCCGGCCTGACGCCTTCGGTTGTCTCGGCATGCGGACCCGCTGACCGCGCTGTGTTCGCGGCGATCTTCGAGCAGCGCGCCGTCGGTACATGGACGGCGCGACATGGGCTGCCCTGGGGCGGTTCGGGCCAACCTGACACGCTGATCGGGCAAAACGAGCAATGCCAGGCAGCGCGTCAAATGCCCCGCTGCCTGGCGATCTACGGCACGCCGGAGGATCAGCGGTTTGCCGGCGTGTGGTGGGAGGCCACCGATGGGGTCGCCGCGTCGCTGTGGCTGGGCGATGCCGATTTCCACCAACGGCTGTTCGACGCGCAGCTCGCCGGTGGCGATCGACCGTCATCGCTGGCCGTGAGCGCCGATGGTCGGGTGCTGTCGGTCTTCCGCGGCGACCAGATCGGTGCGTGGGTTTCGCGCCACCGGATCACTGCGCAGGAATATCAGTCCGAGTTCGATCGTCAGGTGCAACAGGGTCACCGCCCGATCGTGGTCGCCGCCGGCGGTTCAGGAGACGATGCACGCTACGCGGCAGTGTTCGCCGCCGATGAGGTCGCGACGCCGCGACAGTGGACGGTCACGGTGGGTGCGAAGGCCGCACCATCCCTCGCCGCCGCGCTGGACGACGCACTCGCCGACGTGATGCGCCGATTCGGCGTGCGGGCTGCCGCGATCGCCGTCGCGCGCGCGGGCCGTGTTCGCCTCTCGCGCGGCTACACCTGGGCCGAGCCCGGATATCCTGTCACCCAACCCTCGGCGGTGTTCCGGCAGGCCAGCGTCTCCAAGCTGTTCACCGCTGCCGCCGTCCAGGCGCTGCACGACGACGGCATCGTCGGCCTGGACACGCCGCTCCTCGACATCCTCGGCGTCGGCCCCACCCTCCCGACTGGAGAGACCGTCGATCCGCGCCTGAAGCGCGTCACGATGCGCCAAGCTGCCACGCGTTTGAGCGGCATGCGCCGCGATCTTGCCGGTGCGCTGCCGGGTGGCGCGACAGGCGACGCCACGATGCGAGACGTCGCCCTGCTTGCCGGTCGCTCTGGCGCGCCGAGCCAGGATGACGTCGTGCAATACGTGACGGGCATGGCGCTGGCGACGGACCCCGGCACACGGATCGGGGACGGCTACTCCAACATTGCATTCTTCCTGCTCGGCGCGGCCGTGGAGCGAGCCACGGGCAAGTCGCTGCGCGCTTACATTCGCAGCCGACTGCTGCGCTCGCGCCGTGCCAGCGACTTTGTCGTCGCGCGCACCGGCGTGGGCCTGCGGTTGTTTGGTGAAGTGCCCGGCTACGACAGCGTCGACGCCGGGCCATCGATGCTGGACACCTCGGGCGTGTGGGCGCCGGGCGCCTACGGCGGAAGCTTCGCGCTCGAGCCCTGTCCGGGAGCCGGCGGCTTCGCGACGTCGGTGACGACGGTCGCGCGCTTCATCGGCAACCATGCGGTGTGGGACCTCGGGGCGCGCGTCGCGAACACGCGATACGGCAACCTTCATGGCGCCGCCACTATTGCGCACAGTCGTGACAGCGGGTTGGACGTCGCGGTCGCGTTCAACTGGTGGGTGCCGGACGATGCCAAGACGCAGTTGCGCGACCGCATCGGTCCGCTCCTCGACGCAGGAATGATCTGACGCGAGTGCGTGAGGTCGGGCACTCGCGCAAGCACCGGCGACTGCCGGTGGTGTTGAGCCAAGCTGAGGCGTCTGGCGTGCTTGCTCAGGTGCAGAGCGAAGCCGGCCCGCTGGCGCGTTTGCTTTTCGGCACGGTCTACCATTTGTGAATCGGGCTATCGGGCTATCGGGCTGCCGGGCTGCCGGATAGCCGCCTTTGGTGGGCGACCGCTTGTGGCCGAGACTTTGAGTAGGAAATCGCGCCGGTAAGCTGACGCTCAAGGTCAGATCGGACTGCCGGCCTGCAGTCGGGTTGACGCCGAGCAAAGACGGGCGACCGGTGATGGTCCACTGTGTTCGCCCCTCAACCCGACAGGAGACCATCATGGAATCCTCTGCCAGCGCTGCACATCGCGAGCCGTGGAACAAGGGCAAGATCGTTGGTCAGAAGGCGCCGTTCAAACTCAAGGACATCTGGGCCCTGCGAATCCGCTTGCAAATGGAGAG
>JAYVRP010000739.1:0-4698 GCA_043776215.1 Rhodoferax sp.
GTGATCGCCGGCCAAGGCACGGCGGCCAAGGAACTGTTCGAAGAGGTTGGAATACTCGATTACCTGTTCGTCTGCATGGGTGGTGGTGGCTTGCTCAGCGGCTGTGCCCTCGCCGCGCGGGCCGTGTCGCCCGGCTGCCAGGTGATTGGCGTCGAGCCCGAGGCAGGCAACGATGGCCAGCAGTCATTTCGCCGCGGCACCATCGTGCGTATCGCCACTCCCAAGACCATCGCCGATGGCGCGCAGACGCAGGCGCTGGGGAATCTGACATTTGCGATCATCCGGCGCGACGTGCAGGACATCCTCGCAGTGACCGACGCACAATTGGTCGATGCCATGCGTTTCTTCGCCGAACGCATGAAAATCGTGGTCGAACCCACGGGTTGCCTGGGTTTTGCCGGGGCCGTTCATGGCGGCTTGCCCTTGTCGGGAAAACGCATCGGAGTGCTCGTGAGCGGGGGCAATGTGGACCTGAGGCGCTTCGGGGAATTGGTGGGTGCGCCGGAGTAATGGTGTGTCGGTGCCGGGTGGATTCCGCAGGCTTTTGACAATTGTCAAAGGGCCGCGTGGCGGCACTTGAAATTGACGGTCCGCCCTGCAATTCTGTGCATGGTGGCCCGGGGTGGTGCCATCAGCAACCCGTAATTCAGGAGCACGACCATGAATGCATTGATGAACCGCGGCAGCCTTTTCGATGACTTTTTCCGTGACATCGCGCCAGGTTTCTACGTGAAGCCCCTGCATGGGGATCCCTTGCCGGCACCGGAGAAAATCAAGGTCGATGTGAAGGAGACCGACAAGCAGTACACGGTGCAGGCGGAAGTTCCCGGCGTTGCCAAGGAGGACATCCATGTGTCGCTGGATGGCAATGTTGTGTCATTGCGGGCCGAGGTCAAGCAGGTGGACAGTGAAACGAAGGACGAGAAAACCTTGCGCACCGAGCGCTACTACGGCGCTGTCTCCCGCAGTTTCCAGTTGCCGATGGAGATCGACCAGACACAAGCCAAGGCCAGGTACGACAACGGTGTGTTGACCTTGACATTGCCCAAGAAACTCAGTGGGGGCTCGCAGCGCCTGGTGATCGACTGAGGCGCTGCCATCATTCGCGTGCGGGGCGGGACCGGCTCGTTGAGGGCCGCTCTGCGCTTATCATGTACGCATGAGTTTTGTTGCGATTCTCGCTGCGCTCCTGCTTGAGCAGGCGCGGCCCCTGGCTCGTGGAAATCCGTTGCATGCAGCCTTGCGTAGCTGGGTACGGTGGGCTGGCCGCAGTTTCGATGCCGGGCGCCCTCAGCTCGCGGCACTTGCATGGAGTGTGGCCGTGCTCCTGCCCACAGTTTTCGTGGGGCTGGCCTATTGGGTGCTTTCGGGCACCATCGGTTGGCCGATGGGTGTGGTCTGGAATATTGCAGTGTTGTATGGGACGCTGGGTTTTCGTCAATTCAGCCATCACTTCACGGCCATCCGCAGTGCCCTTGAATCGGGTGATGAAGATTCCGCCCGGCGCTTGCTGGCGCAATGGCAGCAGGTCGAGGTCAGCGGCATCAGCCGCAGCGAGATCGTTCGACAGGTCGTCGAGTACTCGGTGATCGCAGCGCACCGGCATGTCTTTGGTGTCTTGGCCTGGTTTTCGGTGCTTGCGGTCTTGGGCCTCGGACCTGCCGGCGCCGTACTTTATCGACTGGCTGAGTTCGTTCCAAGGTATTGGACGCACAAGGGGGACGTTCTGCTGCAACCGGTCAGCGGCGCCTTGCAGGCAACTGCCAGCCGGTGCTGGGATGTGATGGACTGGGTACCCGCACGCATCACGGCAATAGGATTTGCGGTGGTCGGCAGTTTCGAGGAAGCGATCGAGAGCTGGCGCAATGGCGCCAACCGTGGCCTGGTCGGCAATGACGGCGTGATTCTGGCCGCCACTGCCGGCGCCATCAATCTGCGCCTGGGCCAGGGTGCCCGGGCCGCGCCTGCCGGTGGCTCGGCCACCACACTGGAAGGGGTCGGCGCTGACGCGTCCGCATCTGCAACTGGTCAGGAACCGGAGGTCGGACACCTTCGAACCGTGGTCGGACTCGTTTGGCGCACGGTGCTGATGTGGATGATTCTGCTCGCGCTGCTTACATTGGCGCGATTGCTCGGCTAAGGGTGGCCGGTCTGCGATGGCCCAGGCCGCCTAGTACCTGGAGACCGACAACTCTGCAAACAGTTCCTGGTAGATGTGGTATCGGTCTGCCGCAATACCGGGGCCTTGCGTGCTCGGCGCCACTGCTGCAATGACGGCGCACCCCGGTTCGTGCAGGTGGGTGCAGTTGTAGAACTTGCAGTGGTCTGCGTGGGCCGACAGGTCGGGCATGTACCTCGCGAGTCGCATCGGATCAATATGGTGCAGGCCGAACTCCTGGAATCCAGGTGAGTCGATCAGTGCACCTGATTTGCCGTCTCCGATCCAATACCAGTTGGTGCTGGTGGTCGTGTGTTTGCCTGTGCGCAAGGCACTGGACAACTCACCGGTCAGTGCCAATGCCTGCGGCGCAAACCTATTGATGAGGGTGCTCTTGCCTGAGCCGGACGGCCCCAGTACCAGCGTCGTCTTGTTTTCCAGCAACTGGAGAAGTGCCTCCTGGTCGTGTGCCGTGGCGTGTTTCAAGGTCAGGGGCAGCACGTGGTAACCCATGTCCCGATAGGGCGCCAGCCATGCCCATGCACGTTCGAACGGCACCGTCATGTCGCTCTTGTTCAGTACGATCATGGGCGTAATCTGCGCGGCCTCTGCGGCTATCAGGGCGCGCGACAACTGGCTGCTGGAAAACACCGGTTCCGCGGCAATCAGGATCAAGACCTGGTCGAGGTTGGACGCAAATGACTTGGTCCGCAACTCGTCGCGCCGGAAAAAGAGGTTGCGCCGGGGTTCGATTTCCTCGATCGTGCCCTCGTCTTGAGACGCCTGCCACCACACACGGTCCCCCACGACACCTTGGCTCTTCTTGCCTCTCGAATGGCAGATCAGTCGGGCCCCATCCGGCGTCTCGACCCAGAAGTGCCTGCCGTGGTTGGCCACGATGAGGCCACGCTGCAGGCCCGCATTGCCAGTCAAGGAATGATCCCGCACATGGGGGTCACCCCAGCAGTGCGTCTACGGCACGCGCGTTTTCGAAGTCTGTGCCGGACAGGCCGCCGACGTCATGCGTGTTGAAGCGCACGACGCATTGCTTGAAAGACACGGACAGGTCCGGATGATGGTCCGATACATGGGCGATGAACGCCACGGCGTTGACAAAAGCGATCGTCTGGTAGTAATTGGCGAACGTGTAGGTCTTGGCGATGGACACTTCGGCACCTTCGCCGTGCAGGGTCCAGCCTTCGAGCCTGGCCAGTCCGGACACGATCTGGGTGGCGCTCAGGCGGGGGCGGGTGGTGGTCGACCAGTCAACCTTTTTGATCATGCTGCTCATGGGTTTGCCTGAACGGTTCGGCTCAAGCGACCATCCTGGACAGTCGTTCGGTGGCCGGGGGATGGGAGTAGTAGAACTTCGCGTAGACGGCGTCCGGCGTCAGAGTGGACGCATTGTCTTCGTAGAGTTTGAGCAGGGCGGCAGACAGATGCGCGCCGCTGGTCTGGGCCACCGCATAGGCGTCGGCTTCGAACTCGTGCCGGCGCGACATCTGCGCGAACATCGGCGACAGGAAAAAACCGAAAAACGGGGTGACCATCATGAACAACAGCAATGCCAGAGCGTCGTTGGGTGCACCCGCAACAAGATTCGGTCGCACGCCCAGGCCCGTGTAGAACCAGGCTTGCGCCGACAACCAACCCAGCAAGGCGAACGCGCCCAGACTCAATGCGAACATGGCTGCGACGCGCTTGATCACGTGCCGGCGCTTGAAGTGCCCTAACTCGTGCGCCAGTACGGCATCCACTTCGTCTGCAGACAATCTGGCCAGCAGCGTGTCATAGAAGACGACGCGTTTCGCTGCGCCAAAACCGGTGAAATAGGCATTGGCATGAGCGCTTCGTTTGCTGCCATCCATCACGAACAGCCCCTTGGCGGCAAAACCGCAGCGCTGCATGAGTGCTGTCACGCGGGTCTTGAGTGCCTCATCCTCCAGCGGATTGAACTTGTTGAACAGTGGAGCTATGAACGTCGGGTAGACCACCAACAGCACCAGATTGAAACCCATCCACACCGACCACGCCCACAACCACCAGCGCGGACCTGCCGCGCCCATCAGCCACAAGATCAAGCACACCACAGGGATGCCAATCAGGGCGCCTACACACGTTGACTTCACCATGTCGGTCAACCACAGGCGCAGGTCCATCTTGTTGAATCCGAACCGATGTTCCAGCACGAAAGTCTGATACCACGACAAGGGCAACTCGATGAGGCCCCCAATACACGCAAATGCCATCAGCAGAAGGACTTGTTGCGCCATGCCCGGCCCGGCGATTTGCATGGTGAGGACATTCAAACCATCCAGACCACCCAGCAGGGTCCAGCCCAGCACGACTGCTGCGCCAAGCGCGAGTTCCAGTAAGCCCAGACGGGTCTTTGCAATGGTGTAAGCGGCAGCCTTCTGGTGGGCGGCGAGCGACACTATCTGCGCAAATCGTGTGGGCACTGCGTCGCGGTGCGACGCCACATGGTGTATTTGTCGGGAAGCAAGCCAGAATTTTCCCAAAGTCACAGCCACCAATGCCAA
>JAYVRP010000740.1:0-4691 GCA_043776215.1 Rhodoferax sp.
GGCCATGTTCGGCGTGTATTACCTTCTTACCAAGCTCGGCATCGACCCCTACCTGTCGATCTTCATCATGGTGCCGGCCATGTACCTGCTGGGTTATGCGTTGTACAAAGGCGTGATCGGGCGCCTGGCGCACGGTCGTGACGAAAACATCTTGCTCATCACGCTGGGCCTGTCGATCCTGATCGAGAACCTCGCGTTGATGTTCTTCAAGGGCGACTCGCGCACCATCTCGGTGGCCTACTCGGACCGCATGCTCGAAATCGGGCCCACGCTGGTGTCGCTGCCCAAGCTGATCTCCTTTGGGGTGTCCCTGCTGCTGTGCGCAGCGCTGGGCCTGTTCATCCAGCGCACCGACATCGGCCGTTCGATCCGCGCCGTGGCCAAGGAGCGTGTGGGCGCGCGGCTGGTGGGTATCGATGTCGACCGCGTGTTCGCCATCTCCTACGGGATCGGTCTGGCCACGCTGGGTGCTGCCGCCTGCCTGCTGATGCCCATCTTTTATGTCTCGCCGACCATCGGCCATGTGTTCGTGCTGGTCGCCTTCACAGTGGTTGTGCTGGGCGGCATGGGAAGCTTCCTGGGCGCCGGTGTGGGCGGCCTGATCGTGGGCCTGACCGAGTCTTTTGGCGGGCTCTACCTGGGCGAAAGCCTGGGGCAGATCGGCATCTCGCTGATCTTCATCCTGATCCTGCTGTTCAGGCCTCAGGGCTTGTTTGGGGCGAAGGCATGAGCACGTTGACAACGCCATCGGTGCTGCAGCCGATTCCCTGGAAGCTGCACCTGGGGGTGTTGGCGCTGGCCATCGCCTTCCCGTTCGTGTTCCCGTCCAGCTTCATGCTGAACTTCGGTGTGCTGGCCCTTTTTTATGCTTTCATCGGTCAATCGTGGAACATCTCGGGTGGTTTTGCCGGCCAGTTGTCGTTCGGGCATGTGGCGTTTTTCGGCGTCGGTGCTTATGCCTCCACGATCGTGCAAATGCGACTCGGGCTCAACCCCTGGTTCGGCCTTCCCGTCTCGGCGCTGGCGGGTGCTGTCGTGGGCGGCATCATCGGCGTGTTGTCATTTCGCGCGGGGCTCAAGGGTTCGTACTTCGCACTCATCACGCTGGCTTTCGCCGAGGTGCTGCGCATCATTGCCAATTCGGTCGGTATCACGGGCGGCGGCCTGGGCATGCTGATCCCGATGAAGGCCGGCAGCAGCAACTTCCAGTTCGCGGAGCGCAGCGGGTTTTATTTCCTGATCCTGGTGCTGGCGGTGTTATCGGTGGCACTGGCCGAATGGCTGCGCCGCTCGCGCTTCGGTGCGCAGCTTGCGGCCATCCGCGAGAACGAGGATGCAGCCCGCGCGCTGGGCATCAACGTGTTCTCCGAGAAAGTCAAGGTGATGCTGATCTCGGGTGCCATTGGCGGCATGGGTGGCTGCTTCTTCGCGCAGTACTTCCTGTACATCGACCCGACCATCGTGTTCGGTGTCGACAAATCGGTCGAGATGCTGCTGGTGAGCATGATCGGTGGTGCCGGCACGGTCTACGGGCCACTCGTGGGCTCGGTGCTGCTGGCGGTGGTGAGCGACGTCACACGCGTGCTGGCGAAGGTGCAGGGCCTGTCGCTGGTGTTGTACGGCGGGCTGCTGGTGGTGATCATCGCCTACCTGCCCAATGGACTGATCGACCTGTTCCGGCGCCGCAACAAGTCTCCCGCACGGAAAAACGACTGATGCTGCAAGTCACCGGATTGACCAAGATCTTCGGCGGCCTGCGCGCCGTAGACAACGCCTCGTTGAAGGTGGACGAAGGCCGCATCGTGGCCCTGATCGGCCCCAACGGCGCAGGCAAGACAACCCTGTTCGCGTGCATCGCGGGGTTTCACCTGGTCAACAGCGGGCAGGTGGAGTTCCTGGGCCACAACATCACCGGGCAGCCCGTGCACCGAATCGCACGCGCTGGCATGGTGCGCACGTTCCAGATCACGCAGCCCTTTGCCAAGCTCACCGTGCACGAAAACATCGCGGTGGGCGCCTACCAGAAATTCCACGACCGCCACCAGGCCTGGGACCATGCGCGCACCATCGCGCGCATGGTCGGCATGGACCACATGCTGGCCCAGCCTGCTGCCGACCTCACCGTGGCCGGGCGCAAACGCCTGGAGCTCGCGCGCGCGCTCGCCACCTCGCCCCGGCTGCTCTTGCTCGACGAGGTGATGGCCGGCCTGAACCCCTCCGAGATCCTGGAGATCATCGGCATCATCCGCAAGATTCGCGACGGTGGTGTCACGGTGTTGCTGATCGAGCATGTGATGCACGCCGTCATGAGCCTGTCGGACCATATCCACGTGTTGTCGTACGGCAAGATCATCGCCGAGGGCACGCCGCAGCAGGTGGTCAACAACCAGGCCGTGATCGAGGCCTACCTGGGCCGCGGCAGCAGCGTGCCCGACGGAGCCGCCCATGCTTGAGATCCGCCAATTGCATGCTGGTTACGGCCCGGTGGAAATCCTGCGCGGCATCGACCTCGATGTCGGGCAGGGCGAGATCGTCGCGGTGCTGGGCAGCAACGGGGTGGGCAAGTCCACGCTGAACAACAACATCTCGGCCTTGTACAAACCCTTCTCAGGTTCGATCCGCTTCCAGGGCAAGGAACTGGTGGGGCTGACTTCCACCGAGATCGTGCGGCTCGGTGTGATCCACGTGCCCGAAGGCCGCCGCGTATTCCCGAACATGAACGTGCGCGAGAACCTCGAACTCGGCAGCCACGTGCGCGGGCGGGCACGCCGGGCGCAGAACATCGACAAGGTCGTGGCGATCTTCCCGCGCCTGAAGGAGCGTTTCGCGCAGTCCGCAGGCACCTTGTCCGGCGGCGAGCAGCAGATGCTCGCCATCGGGCGCGGCCTGATGTCCGAACCCGAGTTGCTCATCATGGACGAGCCCTCGCTGGGTCTGTCGCCCTTGCTGGTGGAAGAGATGTTCGCGCTCATTCAGCGCATGAACCGGGAAGGCCAGTCCATCCTGCTGATGGAGCAAAACGCGCTGCAGACCCTGGCCATCGCCCACCGCGGTTACATCATCGAAAACGGGCGCGTCGCGATGCAGGGCCCCGCCGCAGACCTCGCACGGGACCCCGAGCTGCGCAAGAACTACCTGGGCTTGTGAGGCATGGTCCGCGCCCGTGCCCTTGAGTTGGAAGGCCGTCGCGCACTGGTCACCGGAGCCGGTTCGGGCATTGGCCTGGCCACCGCGCGGGTGTTGCTGCAGCATGGCGCGCAGGTGGCCGCCGTGGTGCAGGACGATGCCCAGGCGCAACACACGTGCGCCGAGTTGCCCCAGGCCGCCGTGCTGGTGCAAGACCTGCTGGACGACGACGCTTGCATGGCCCTGCCGGCGCGCGCGGCGGCCCTGTTGGGCGGCCTGGACGCGCTGGCCTGCTGCGCGGGCATCTTCTTCAAGAAGAGCTCGGACGACACCAGCCTGCAAGATTGGCGCCAGACCCTGGACCTGAACCTCACCGCCACCTTTGTGCTGACCCGCGCCGCGATTGCCCACATGCGCCAGGCGCGTGCGCCCGATGCCGCGGTCGTCGTCATCAGCAGCCAGATCGGCCTGGTCGGCCATGCGCGCGGCGCTGCTTACGCCGCGTCCAAGGCCGGCCTCAACGGCATGGTCATGTCGCTGGCGCTGGAGTGGGCCCCCCAGGGTGTGCGCATCAACGCCGTCGGTCCGGGGCCGGTGGACACCGCCATGGTGGCCCCCACGCTGGCCGACCCGCCGGCCCTTGCCGCGATGCTGCAAAGCATTCCGATGGGACGCCTGGGCCAACCGGCGGAAATCGGCGAACTGGTGAGTTTCCTGCTGTCGGCGCGTGCTTCTTTCATCACCGGGCAGGTGGTCTGCGCCGATGGCGGTTTCACTGCACGCTGAGAACCTGCCGGCCATGCTCACCGTGACCCTGTCTGCAATTGCCCCCGTGATCCGCAGCAAGAACGCGGGCCCGACACAGCTCACGATCGACATCTTCTTTTGCGACGCACCGGCGTATGCGCGCGCCGCGGGCGGCGTAGCCCTGTCGGAGGCGGCGGTGGCAGCCCTCTACCACTGCGATGCCGCCCACGTGCGCCGCCACCTGTTGCCGTCGATCCAGGCCATGAAGTTCTCGCTGCCGCGGCGCATCTGTGCCGGCAACCCGGGGGATGGTGATGTGTACGGCGCGCAGCAGCACGCGCCGCTGTTGGGGGTGCTGGTGTGAGCGTAGCCCGGGCACCCGAAGTTGTTGCGCAGCGCGAACGGCCCGCCGCGAGTGCCAGCACGCGCTTGCTGCAGGAGCACCAGCCCGGCGCTGGCGCGCTGCGTATCCTCGCGGCCTCGGGGCAACTCGGTTACGGCATTCCCCTGCCCGCCTGGGAACTGGGCCTGAAGCGTCTGCCGCATTTCATCGGTTGCGACATGGGCTCGATCGACCCCGGCCCCTACTACCTGGGTTCGGGTCGCATGGCGGCGCCCTCGGCCATGGTCCGGCGCGACCTGGAGCTTGTGCTTCTGGGTGCCCTGCGGCTGGGCGTGCCACTCGTGATCGGCAGCGCGGGCACGGCCGGCGCTGCACCACAACTCGATGCCACCGTGGCGCTGGTGCGGGCCATCACACAGCAACACGGACTGCGTTTCCGGCTCACCACGGTGCGCAGCGACATCGACCCGCGGCA
>JAYVRP010000741.1:0-4690 GCA_043776215.1 Rhodoferax sp.
CAGCCGATCATCGGCCGGCTGTTGCACGAGGGCGGTGTGTGGCTGGTCGCGCCGGAAGACAAGCGCTATGGCCAGGACGTGCTCATCCCCAAGGGCGCCACAGGCACGGCCAAGCCGGGGCAGGTGGTCGTCGTGGAACTGGTCGAGCCGCCGGCACTTTACGGGCAGCCGGTAGGGCGAGTGAAAGAGGTGCTGGGCGAGATCGACGACCCCGGCATGGAGATCGAGATCGCGGTGCGCAAGTACAGCGTGCCGTACGAGTTCTCGGACGCCTGCATCGCACTGGCGCGCACCTTGCCCGACAAGGTACGCCCGCAGGACAAGAAACACCGCGTTGACCTGACCGATGTGGCGCTGGTGACGATCGATGGCGAAGACGCGCGCGACTTCGACGATGCGGTGTATTGCGAACCTTCGACGATGGGTCGCGGCAAGACTGCGGTCAAGGGATGGCGCCTGCTGGTGGCGATTGCCGATGTCAGCCACTACGTGGAGACCGGCTCGGCCCTGGATGTCGATGCCTACGACCGCGCCACCAGCGTGTATTTCCCGCGACGGGTCATTCCGATGCTGCCCGAGAAGTTGTCCAACGGCCTGTGCTCGCTCAACCCCGAGGTGGAGCGCCTGTGTATGGTGTGCGACATGTTCGTGGCATCCACCGGCGAGGTTGCCGCCTATCAGTTCTACCCGGCGGTGATGTGGAGCCACGCGCGCTTTACCTACACCGAGGTGGCCGCCATTCTGGCCAACACCAAGGGCCCGGAGGCGATCCGGCGCAAGGAGCGGGTGGGTGACCTGCTCAACCTGCATGAGGTCTACGGTGCCTTGCTGGCGGCCCGAAACAAGCGCGGTGCGGTGGATTTTGAGACGGTCGAGACGCAAATCGTGTGCGACGAAAGCGGCCGCATCGAGAAAATCGTGCCGCGCACGCGCAACGATGCGCACAAGCTGATCGAGGAGGCCATGCTGGCCGCCAATGTGTGCAGCGCCGACTTCATCCTGCAAAGCAAACATCCGGGCCTGTACCGGGTCCATGAAGGCCCGACGCCGGAGAAAAAGGAGATCCTGCGCAGTTACCTCAAGGCAACCGGTGTGGGCTTGAGCATCAGCGACGACCCGTCGCCCTCCGAGTTTCAGGCCATCGCTGCCGCCACCCGGGACCGGCCCGACGCACAGCAGATCCACGCGATGCTGCTGCGCTCGATGCAACAAGCCATTTATACGCCCACCAACAGCGGGCATTTCGGTCTGGCCTTCGAGGCCTATACACACTTCACCAGCCCGATCCGGCGTTATCCGGATCTGCTGGTGCACCGGGTCATCAAGGCCATCCTGAACAAGACCCGCTACCAGTTGCCAGTGTTGCCGACTCCGGGTGAAGCCCATGCCAAGTTGTCGCGCAGGCTGGAAAAAGGCCTGGCGGGACGCGTCAAGGAGCCGGGTGAGCAGCCTCGCAAGCTCAGTGCCGAGGGCCAGGCATGGGAGGCGGCAGGCCTGCATTGCAGCGCCAACGAGCGTCGCGCCGACGAGGCCAGCCGTGACGTGGAGGCGTGGCTCAAATGCAAGTACATGCGCGAGCATCTTGGCGAGGAATACGGGGGTGTGGTGAGCGCTGCCACCAGTTTTGGCATTTTTGTGACTCTGGATGCCATGTACGTCGAAGGTCTGGTGCACATTACCGAGCTTGGCGGTGAGTATTTCCGCTTTGACGAGGTTCGCCAGGAGCTGCGCGGTGAACGCACCGGGCTCCGGTATGCCATTGGAACCCGGGTGCGGGTACAGGTCAGTCGTGTCGACCTGGATGGGCGGCGCATCGATTTCCGCCTGGTGCGTGAGGGTGACGACCTGCTTGGGCGTGCCATGAAAGACAAGGGTGTCGGCCGTGAATCGGGCCCCCGCAACGGGGAGCGTGATGAGTCGGTTCTGGATGCCCCCAGCCCGCGCAAGGCGCGCGGCGGATCCGACGGTGGCGCCCGCGCCCGCAAATCGGCGGGTGCCGCCAAAGGTGCACCCGGCAAGGCTGCAGCGGGCAAACGCAGCTTCAAGTCCCGCCGCTGACGCGGGGCCGTGTTGTCTTCCACACATTTTGATGAAGGAGTTGGATCCATGGTCTCACGTGCGCGCGTAGCGGTGGTAACCGGTGCCGGAACCGGAGTTGGCAAGGCGGCGGCGCTGGCGCTGCTGAAAGACGGGTACCAGGTGGTGTTGGCGGGGCGGCGTGCGGAGCCGTTGCACGAGGTAGTCACACTGAGCGGCGCCGGTGACCGGGCTCTGGCCATCCCGACCGATGTGGCGGACCCGGATGCCGTGCGTGCGCTGTTTGAAGGCGCTCTGGCCGCTTTCGGTCGCATTGATGTGCTGTTCAACAATGCCGGGGTCAACGCGCCGGGGATTGCGCTGGAGGATCTCACGCTGGCCCAGTGGCGCAATGTGGTGGACATCAATCTGACCGGCATGTTCCTGTGTATTCAGCAGGCCTTCAGGGTCATGAAGGCGCAGTCGCCGCGTGGGGGGCGGATCATCAACAACGGGTCGATCTCGGCCCACGCGCCACGCCCGAATTCGATTGCCTACACTGCTACCAAACACGCCGTCACGGGCCTGACCAAGACGGCTTCGCTCGATGGCCGCAAATACGACATCGCCGTCGGCCAGATCGACATCGGCAACGCTGCCACCGAAATGGCCATGCGGATGGCCAGTGGTGTGCCCCAGGCCCATGGCGAAATTGCCATCGAACCACTCATGGATGTCGACGTGGTCGGGCAATCGGTGCTGTACATGGCGAATTTGCCGCCGGGGGCCAACGTGTTGTTCCACACCGTGATGGCCACCAAAATGCCCTTCGTCGGGCGCGGCTGACCGGCGCCAGTGCTGCGCCTGCTATTGCGGTTTTCGGACATCGCGACAACTGCAAAACCCGTTCGCCCTGAGCGTGTCGAAGAGCTACAGGCTTCGACAGGCTCAGCCCGATCGGTGCAATGTTTATTGCAAAGATCAATACCCAGGCAGCGGCTGCAGTCTGCCGGCCAGGGCTGATGCGGTGAGGGGTTCGTCGGGCGGCCATTGGTCTGCATACAGACCATGCAGGTAGACGGCTTCGCATGCGGCCTCGAATTCCGGCAAGCCGGCAGCCAGCGCGGCGCCAATGGCGCCTGCAAGCACATCACCCGTACCCGCGGTGGCCAGCCTGCCGTTGCCGGTTGGATTGATCACACTGGCCCGTGCAGGAGCCGCAATGATGGTGCCGGAGCCCTTGAGGACAACAGTGCAGCCGAATGCAAGGGTCAGTTCGCGGGCGCTTGCCAGGCGGTCTTGTTGCACCTGCTGGCTGCTGGTGGCGAGCAGACGCGCAGCTTCCAGGGGGTGCGGCGTGAGGACGGTGCGCCAACCACGCCCGCTGCGCGCACGCAGCTGGGCCTGCAGCTGGGTATCCGACGCAATGGCGTTGAGCGCATCCGCATCCAGCACCAGCGTGCAGCCACGTGCCAGGATGGATGGCAGATGGGCACGGATGGCGTCTCCACCACCACAACCGCAGGCGACCGCCAGTGTGGCCAGGGGCAACTGCTCGACCTGGCGCAGCATCAGCTCCGGTTGCAGGGCTGCGGCCGCGACCATCGCGGGGTCGAGTACCGCCACATAGACCCGGCCGGCGCCGAATGCCAGGGCAGAACGGGCCGCCAGCACCGCTGCACCAGACATGCCAGGGGCTCCTCCCACGACGGCCACGTCTCCGTAGCTGCCCTTGTGTGAAGCGTGCGCCCGCAGTCGCACTGCGGGTCGCGGTGCGAGGTTGGCGATGGGGTCGGCATGGGTGGCACCGGCGACTTTCGGAACATCCACTTGAAGGTCGACCAGCCAGACCTGGCCCGCAGCATCGCGGCCCATGGCCGTGAACAGGCCCGGCTTGAGTGTCAGCAGGCACAGGGTCGCACGCGCGACGACATGCACACCTGCGCAGTGGCCCGTGTTTGCGTCCAGGCCGGTGGGTACGTCGATCGCCAGGATCGGCGCGCCGGAGGCGTTCATGCGGGCCACCCATTGGGCCATGCGCCCCTCCGGTGCCCGGGTGGCTCCGATCCCGAGAAGCGCATCCAGGCACAAGTCGACATCTGGGGGCGGCGAGTCGGAGAACTCCACCCCCGCATCCACTGCGTCTTGCCAGGATGCGGCGGTATCGGCGCTCGCACCGGCGGCAGTGCCCAGCCAGCTAACCACCACCCGCTTGCCCCATCGTTGCAGGTGGGTGGCCGCCTCGAGGCCGTCTCCGCCATTGTTGCCAGGCCCCGCAGCCACCCAGATCCGGCTGCTGTGGGGTGCCAGCGCAAGTGCCAGCCGTGCCGCTGCCAGGCCGGCGCGTTGCATCAGCGCGTGGGGTGGGGCCTGGCGCAACGCCAGTTGCTCGATCAAGCGGGTTCCCTGAATGTCGTACAGCGGCCACCCTTGACCAATGGGGACAGGGCGCAGGCTGGTGGGCACGGGTTGGCTGCGGGTCAGAATTCGAAGGTGTCGCCTTCGCGGGCGAGGCGCGGCTCCGGACCCCCGGGAAGGGGTGACCGCGCTGCGAGCGCCTGTGCAAAAACTGCTTCCAGCGCGTCGTCGCTGCGTGTGGGTTCATGGTGCGTGCAAAACAGCACCCGCGCCTGCGCGCGCCTGGCGTAGTCGAGACTGGAATCGAAACTGCCGT
>JAYVRP010000742.1:0-4687 GCA_043776215.1 Rhodoferax sp.
GCCCGCGGCGTGACGGGGCGGCTGCTGGAGGGCGTGACGCTGGTCGACTACCCCGGATTCGTGGACCTGGCCGTGGCGCACGCCACATCCCAGTCCTGGCTCTGACGCCAGGGCGCCCTTCGCGACAACATTCATCACCTGGAGAACTCTATGAGTATGGAAATCAACGGCGCAACGGTCGAGACGGACGAGGAGGGCTACCTGCTGAACCTGGCTGACTGGACCCCGGAGATCGCCGAGGAGCTGGCGAAGGAAGAGAAAGTCGAGCTGAGCGACAACCACTGGGAAGTGGTGAACTTCCTGCGCGAGTATTACAACGAGTACCAGATCGCGCCGGCCGTGCGTGTGTTGACCAAGGCCATCGGCAAGCAGTTTGGCGAGGAAAAGGGCAACAGCAAGTACCTGTACGAGTTGTTTCCCTACGGGCCGGCCAAACAGGCTTGCAAGATCGCCGGTCTGCCCAAGCCCACCGGTTGCATCTGAGGCGACTTTGCTCGCGCGAACGGGTGTGCACACGCTGACAAGTCACCGCATCCACCCATGTCGCTGCTGACGGTCCTCTATTCGCTGCTGTTCTACGCCGCCACGCTGGTGCTGGTGGTCGGCATGGCGCTCAAGATCCGCAGTTATGCGCGAACGCCCGCGCCCCTGAGGATTCCGACCACGCCGGCTCCGACCACGTCCACCGGTGTGGCATGGCGCATGGCGCGCGAGGTGGTGTTCTTCGAGAGTCTTTTCAAGTCCAGCAAATGGACCTGGATCTTCGGCTGGACCTTTCATGCGGCATTGCTGCTGGTGCTGTTGCGTCACTTGCGTTACTTCCAGGAGCCGGTGTGGCTGCCGGTGCTGTGGATCCAGCCCATCGGCACCTACGCCGGGTTTGCCATGGTCGCGGGACTGGCCGGCCTGTGGGCACGGCGCTGGCTGGTGGACCGCGTGCGGTATATCTCCACCCCCTCCGACCATCTGATGCTGGCCTTGCTGCTCGTGATCGGCTTGAGCGGCCTGCTCATGCGGTATGTGGCGCGGCCCGACATCGTTGCCGTGAAGGCCTTTGCGCTCGGCTTGCTGCATCTGGAGTGGCAAGTTTTGCCGGCCCTGCCGGTGCTGTTGCTGCATCTGGCGCTGGTGGCTGTGTTGATGTTGATTTTCCCGATCAGCAAGCTGTTGCACGCACCAGGCCTGTTCTTCAGCCCCACGCGCAACCAGGCCGACAACGCGCGCGAAACGCGCCATGTCGCGGCCTGGGCCGCGGCGCTGGACAAGCGCCCCTGAAATAGGGCCGTACGCATCATGGCCACTGCCGCATTCGAGACCCCCAAGCTCAAAAGTTACCCAGTGATTCCGCTGCTGCAGGTGGGCGCCACGTCGCACCTCAAGCCCTTTGTCGCGGGCGCGCCGATCCAGAAGGCGGTGGGGTTCCCGGAACAATTGGTAGACGACTGGCAGGCCAAGGCGATCGCCAAGATGGGCGAATTGCTGGGCAAGTACCGCTCCTTGCGGGTCTACATGGATGCCTGTGTGCATTGCGGCGCATGTTCCGACAAGTGCCACTATTTCCTGGGTACGGGTGACCCGAAGAACATGCCGGTGGCGCGCCAGGACCTGATGCGCAAGGTGTATCGGCGTTATTTCACCTGGGCTGGCAAACATTTCCCCAAACTCGTAGGCGCGGTGGACCTGACGCCCGAGGTGCTCGACGACTGGTACAGCTACTACCACCAGTGTTCCGAGTGCCGGCGTTGCTCGGTGTTCTGCCCGTACGGCATCGACACCGCCGAGGTGACCATGGCCGCGCGCGAGATCATGGATTCCATCGGAAAGGGGCAGAAGTATTCCAATGAGATCATCGGCAAGGTGCACCGCATCGGTAACAACCTGGGCATTCCCGGCCCGGCGCTGGAGAACACCCTGGAGGGGCTGGAGGAGGACGTCAAGGACGAAACCGGGCTGGACGTGAAGTTCCCGCTCGACGTCAAGGGGGCCGAGGTGCTGCTGATCACGCCGTCGGCCGACTTCTTCTCCGAGCCGCATGTGGAAAGCCTGATCGGCTATGCCAAGGTGTTCCATGCCGCCGGCATCAGCTGGACACTCAGCTCGCACGCGTCGGAGGCCGGCAACTTCGGCATGTTCATCGGCAACTACGAGCAGATGCGCAACATCTCGCTGCGCGTCCGTGAAGCGGCGCTCGAGCTCGGGGTGCGGCGCATCGTCGTGGGCGAATGCGGCCACGCGTGGCGTGTGGCCTACAGTTTCTGGAACACGCTGATCGGGCCGTTCCACTACCTCGACCAACGCTACCCGGTGCCGCAGCACATCTGCGAGTTCACCGACGACCTGATCGGTCGCGGCGCACTGCGTTTCGACAAGGAAAAGAACGACGACCGCATCATCACCTTCCACGATTCCTGCAACGTGGCGCGGGCCTCGCGCATGGGCAATATGCCGGGCGGTCAGTTTGTCATCCCGCGGCGGATCATCACCTCGGTGGCCAACCATTTTCACGACATGGCGCCCAAGACCATCGGCGAGAGCACGTTTTGCTGCGGCGGTGGCGGCGGCCTGCTGACCGACGACTTGCTGGAGCTGCGCGTCAAGGGCGCGTTGCCACGCATGGACGCGCTGAAACACGTGGTGGACGACCACGGCGTCAATTTCATGGCCACGATCTGCGCCATCTGCAAGGCCCAGTTCACCAAGGTGTTGCCCTATTACGGTTTCGACATGGGCATGGTGGGTGGTGTGCATCAGCTCGTGAGCAAGGCCATCCGGGTCGGCGAGCCGCGGTAGGCATGGATAAGGAAATAGCGTCATGCGTCTTGTGTTGTCCGGGAAAAGTTGCTGCAGCCGCAATGGAGAAGTTGGCTGGCGTTTTGCCGGAATTGTTGCTGCGCCTGTGACTATCGAAGTTGGCGGCGGCAAAGGCGCGTGGGGACAGGCCGCAGCGCTTCACAGTGGCGGTCGGGCGCTGAACGCGCCGACTGCGCTGCGCTGCTCGGGCTTGCGGCCGCGTCGCGGAACTCGCTGCGTTCGCTTCGCTCTCTGCGCTCAGACAGCCGCGACGAGCATGATGACGAACCGCGCTTCGCGCTTGGCCGCAAGCCCTGTGCTGCTCGCCGCAACAGAGGCGCGCTGCGGCCTGTCCCCACGCGCCTTTGCAGATGCGCTTCTGGTTTTTGGAATACCGAACACCAAAGACACAGCGGCGCGGCAGGCGGTGGCCGGCGGGGGCGATCTCTGGGGCGCCGAGGAGCACAGCCCGAGGGTCGGTGCGCGCAGCGCACTTCGTTGTCATTCTGGCCGCGGTTGTTCGAACGCAGCGCCCGCAGGGCGCATTGTGAGTTCTGCGGCCCGACCCTCGGGCGAGCACCACAGGGCAGTCGGCGCGTTCAGCGCCCGACCGCCCCAGTGTGAGCCCCCGCCAGCCACCGCCTGCCGCGACGCGCGCAATCACCTACCGCTCGTCGAGCGTGAATGACAAGGGACTCGCCATCAAGAGCGGAGACAACCTGGATTGGCCTGTTACCCCAGCGAATTGTCCCCACGCTTGTACACGAAGACCTCTTCGAACAACGCACCCCGCAGCCGGAAGAAGTTGCAGTTGTTCTTGACCAGCGTCTCACCCGCGAACGTCAGGTTCTCCGGCCGGAACCGGCTCGCGATGCGGTCGGGCGCCTGCACCACGTGGTCAACGGCGGCAAAGTAGGTCCCGGCCCACTGGATGAGGCGCCCGGCGTCGGCGCTCGAAGCGCTACTCACGGCGTCCCCGCATGCTGGGCCGCTTGCGTGAACCCTGCATCCTGCAGCGCACGAAACGCTGCCAGCGCTTCGCGGTGTTGGTGCCGGTCACCATCGGAAAGTGTTTCGCGCAGGCGCGTTTCCGGGATGAAATGGCCGTGGTCGCGGCCACGCACGCACAGTGCGTGGGGCCGGACGGCGCCGACCGGCCGGACGTGGGCGGGGACATAACTGATCGCGTAGCCGATGCGACGGTCGTCGCTGTCGTTGGCGCCCGATGCATGCACCAGATCGGTATGGTGCAGCGACATCTCGCCTGCGGTGATCGGCATCATGGTGCCGATCTCGTGGTCGAAGCGATCGCTGATGCCCTGGCCGCGCCGGATCATGTTCAGAGGCTCGGGCTTGTCGTCGTGCGCGAAGTTGCCCCAGCGGTGGCTGCCGGGCAGCGCGCGCATGCAGCCGGCCTTCACGGAGGCATCCGACAGCGCCACCCAGGCCGTCACATGCAGGTGCGGCTGCAGGTAGAAATAGGCGCTGTCCTGGTGCCAGCGCACATATGCGCCGCTGTGGGCCTCCTTCAGGAACAGGGTGGAGTGGTAGACGAGGATATCGGGACCGAGCAGGTCCTCCACGGCGTCGAGCACGTGGGGGTGGTGCACCAGCTGGTCGGCCCAGTCGAACAACAGGTAAGACTTGGACTTCTCGGGGAAGTCGATCGGGGCGCCGCGTTGCCGCTCCCAGGCTTCGAGTTCATTGCGCAACCGCCGGACCTCCGGGACCGACAGCACTGGCACCGGGCTGATGTAGCCGTCGCGCTCGTACGCTGCCACCTGCGCCGGAGTCAAGCAAATGGTCATGGCGTTTTCCCCGCGACCGACTGTTGCGCTGCCAGCATCATGGCCTCCAGCATGTCCAGCCGTGGATGCAGGGGCCGCGGGTAGGCCTG
>JAYVRP010000743.1:0-4684 GCA_043776215.1 Rhodoferax sp.
ACGCAGGCGTCAAGGAACGTGGAGATTCAGTTTGTCGGCGTCTGGGATACCGTGGCATCGGTCGGCATGTGGCCGTTCAACGGTTGGAACTCAAGACCGATCCGAGTTCATGCGGGACCGCGTCAACCATACGCCTGGTTTCCTGGACGCCAGCCGCGACCTGGATCCAGGCTGGTTCTCAGTGCCCCCGGGGACCCCCCCACGCGAACACCGACCACCACCCCAACGGAAAATTTGCCCGCGAGGCGCTTGCGACGCTGAAGCAGCAGCTGTGAACCCGCAAGTGGCGGCCCCGCCTGAAAGGGCATGACACACAGTCTTGCGCGTGAGCATTCTCACGCGCCGGGGTTATCGACTCTCCCCCCGTTCCCGGACAAGGCCTGCCACCAACAGGCCGATGCCGAAGGCGGCTGCCACGACGGCGAAGGTGGACAACGGGACTGTACGCACAAGGCTGGACGCGATTTCTCCGACGCGCGGGGCTGCCAGCTCCAGCCGGCGACGGGTCATGCGGGCACCGAGTTCATCCAGATAGTCGGACAACACGCGCTCGGCCGCCGGCAGCAGCACGGTTTCTTCATCCGCCACGTGGTGCATGAAGTTGCGCATCAGCTCCAGCACGGCACCGTCGAAACCGATATCTTGGGCCGACATGCGGCGCAGCCGGGCGATCAGGCGGCGCATGTCCTTGTGTTCCGGCACGCTTTTCTGCAGCACGTCGCTGTTTGGAAACAGCTCGCGCAGCGCGGGATAGAAAACCTCCTCCTCCAGCTTGGTGTGGATGTCCAGCACCACACAGATCCTGTCGGCCAGGGCCTGTCGCAAGCTCGCGGGCGCATCGGCCGTATAACGGTGAAAGATGGACAGCAACTTGGCATGGTCCGACCGGATCAGCCGGGTGACTTTGGGCGCGAAGGCACTCAGAACAACGGCGGTCATGCGTCAGCTCCACTGAGAAATGCCCCAACGAATGCATGGGTGCTGAAAAAACAGTGACTTGTCAGTTGGACAAAATGTGCCATGGTGGCTCCCTTCTAGAAGCAAGTCTAATTCAGGTCGAAGGGGGCGGGCTGCAGGAATACCGCGCCTCGTCTTGACGAAGGCCTTCGCTGATGCAGGCTTTGAGCAGCGTCTGGTAGCCAGACAATCCCTTGGAAGCGCAATTTCCTGCAGTGGACCCATTACGTCCACCGGGATACACGGAAACCTGTCATTGGGTCGAAGCAACAAATCGACCCAGCCTCGCCAGATCATGCGACCAGAAAAGCGCCAGGCCACGCTCCTGCGCCTGCTCCAGATTACGCACCTTGAATACGCCGGCCAACACGGCCGCAGGCACCACCTGCGAAGTGCCAAACACCTTCAACCAATATTCGGATTTGACTGCGGCGTCATTGTTCAGACGCTTGACACTGTTGGTGGAGCTGTTGGAAACCTTACATTTGATCGCCAGCAGCCGGGTATCGTGCAAGCGCACCACCACGTCGGCCTTTCGCTCGCCCAGTTGGCATTCGCCACAAAACTGCATGGGCTGCGGCCCCTTGACGATCGTGTTGATCGCCGAAGCGGCCACCTCGGCAAACCCGATGCTGCGCAAATAGTCCTTGACATTGGTTTCCTGTTGCTCCTTGCCATCATTGCGGCGCTCGGTGGCGATGCGCTGCGCAGCCAGCAAGACCGACGAGGCCAGCAGGGCTGCTTCGCGTTGCTTGGCGCTGGGTGCGTTGCCTGTCACCACCCAGGGAAAACGGTGCGGGTCGATCACGCGTTCGATGACACCAAACACTTTGCGAAGCGCCTCTGGATTCTTCTTCCATACGCCTGGCGCGATGGACTCCACATCGGCGATGACCTGCAGGTCGTCATCCGAGATTGGTGGCCCGGCCAAATACCGCAACGCCTCGCCCAAGCCCAGGCCGTAGGCCTCGGCCAGATGTGCGTCGGTGATCGCTCCAGGGTTAAGATCATTCAGCTTTTGGAAAAGCAACTCGAACTTGCTACGGGCCTGCTTGTAGTGCAAGGACCAGGAATCTGAAATTGCCAGACGCTCGGCGCGAAACCGGGCGGCTGAAGTTGCTGCCGCTTCAGCCAGTTCCGATTCAGACCAGCGGACAGGAAAATGTGTCATGCGCCAAGCATCACCAGACCCGGAACCCGCAGGCGCTCGATCTCCTTGGGCTCGAACTTGGTCAAGCCGCCAGAATAGGTGCGGCCACTGGCGGTAGACACGTTCTTGTTCAGCCACGCCACCAATGTGGCCAGCATGTCGGCCGACATCGTGTCGCGCGGATACAGCCCGTGGGCAATGTTGATATGGCGCGCGCCACAGGTATTGAGCGTGAACTGCGGCGGCCGCCGGGCCATGTAGGTGCAAAGGATCGGCGCTGGCGCCTTCAGACCGACGGACCACCATGCCTTGCGGTGTTGTGCGATGTAGCCCCGGTCCGCACCCTGGGTCTTGGCCCACCGCAGGAATGCCTGTACAACATGCCGCTCCGCCAGACTGAACTCGTCCAGATCAAGCGGCAGGTCAATGACACGCCGAAGCAGGTCCGCACAGAGCAATTGCGCGCCCGCGTCGATCAGGTCGCGAGCCTTGGTGACGGACGGCAGCTTGACGCGCTGGGGCAGGTGTTGGGCCTGCTCGCTGGCGATCCAGATTGCGTTCGCGCCGGTCACCTGACCCCGGTGAACGCGACACAATTCGCCCAACTCGACGGTGCCACTCCCTGTGTCAGGCACCGAGGGCCGCACCACAATCGACCAACGCGGTGCCGCCTGGAGGGCTGCGGGCGACACGTCGACGCCGCGGTGCAGACCGTTGAGATGCCCGACATCGGCCACGGAACGAACCCGCACCGGCTGCGCCGCTTCGCCCACGCGAAAGCAGGTGATGGCAGCGGTCGATGCGGTACCGGGGAACGCCTCGATCGTCGGGTCCAGCACATGCAAAGCAATGCCGCCGAGCTGCTCCAGAAAAAGGCGACGCAGCGCCGATCCGTAGTTGACATCCATCCACTCGGCCGACGTGATGAAAGCCCCCAGATCGCCGGGCTGCGCAAGCAAGCGGGTCTGAAGAAAGAAGTGAAGGTGCAGACCCGCAAGGGCGCTGGCCTTGATGCCGAACCTGGCAAATCGCTCTGCGTACCAGGCCTTCCAGCCCGCATCAATGTCGTGGTGCCGCACATAAGGCGGGTTGCCTACAAAGGCCGTGCTGCCATCCAGGCGCGGCAAGGTGATCTGCCGGTAGTCCGCCACCAGCACCGTGGCGCGGTGCGTCATGCCTCGAACTGCCAGATTCGCGCGCAACATGAGCGCGGCGAGCGGGTCCATTTCAACCGCAATCAAATGCGCATCCGGAAACATCGCACCAGCGGCAAGAATGAAACGGCCGGACCCGGCCCCCGGGTCCACGATTCGAACCGGCGTACCCTGTTCGGCCAGCCAGGACGACATGGAACGCACGATGGCGTGGGGGGTGTAGACGGCACCCGCCGCGCGCCGGGCATGGGTTGATCGGCTTTGCGAGAAAACATCTCCCAGTGGATCGGCGCCAGTCGCGATCTCCGCTCGCACGGCGCCGATATCGACAAGGCCAGGAAGCGTCTTCTGCCGCGCTTTGGTCCAAAGCCGCTCCGATGGGGACAATGCGACCGTGTCACCGATCAAGGCAAGACAAAGCGCGGCGAGGTCGTGTTCCGAATGCATGGGTATTTGCACAGGTTATCGGTGCGATGCGCAAGCCCGCTCCTGCGCTGCTGCTCGCAGCCTACGGCTTCGCGCGCCCGCGCCGGGCACCACCGGCCCCCGTCACCCGCGGCGGCAAGCCCGTATGTTGCGTCAGCATCCGCCCCTTGACGGGTGCGGCAGCTTTCACCGGCGCCACCGTCGAATTCTTCTTGCGCGCACTCTGGTAGCTGCCGTCACTGAGTGGCTGCCAGGTGGGGATCAGGTGCTGTTTGCCATTGCCGATCAGGTCGGCCCGGCCCATGGTTTTCAGGGCCTCGCGCAGCAGCGGCCAGTTGTTCGGGTCGTGGTAACGCAAAAAGGCCTTGTGCAGGCGGCGGCGTTTTTCGCCGCGCACGATGTCCACGCTTTCGCTGTCGCGTGTGATCTTGCGCAGCGGGTTCTTGTTGCTGTGGTACATGGCCGTGGCGGTGGCCATCGGGCTGGGGTAAAAGGTCTGCACCTGGTCGGCACGAAAACCATTCTTCTTGAGCCACTGGGCCAGATGCATCATGTCGTCGTCGCTGGTGCCCGGATGCGCCGCGATGAAGTACGGAATCAGGAACTGCTTCTTGCCCGCCTCCGCACTGAACCTGTCGAACATCTGCTTGAACTTGTCGTACGTGCCGATACCGGGCTTCATCATCTTGGTGAGCGGGCCTTGCTCAGTGTGCTCGGGCGCGATTTTGAGGTAACCGCCCACGTGGTGGGTGACCAGCTCTTTGACGTACTCCGGGCTTTGCACCGCCAGGTCGTAGCGCAGGCCGCTGCTGATCAAAATCTTCTTCACGCCCTTGAGCGCGCGAGCGCGACGGTACATCTTGATGAGCGGCGCGTGGTCGGTGTTGAGGTTGCTGCAAATGCCGGGGTACACGCAGCTTGGCTTGCGGCAGGCGGATTCGATCTCCGGGCTCTTGCAGCCAATGCGGTACATGTTGGCGGTGGGGCCGCCCAGGTC
>JAYVRP010000744.1:0-4669 GCA_043776215.1 Rhodoferax sp.
GAACGCGACGACCGCATCAAGCGCCTGGCTGGAAAAATCGACCGCGTGCTGGTCGATTCGCCGTGCTCGGGGTTGGGTACCTTGCGTCGCAACCCCGATCTGAAATGGCGCCAGTCGCCGCAGACGGTGCAGGAACTCGTGGTCAAGCAGGCTGCCATCCTGGCGAGTGCCGCGCGGCTGCTCAAACCCGGCGGGCGGCTGGTCTACGCGACCTGCAGCCTGCTCGACGTGGAAAACGAAGGCATCGCCGAAGCCTTCAGCGCCGCGAATGCCAGCCAGTTCAAGGTGATGCCGGCGGTTGACGCTTTGACGCGCGCCCATGTCGGCGCGGCCGAAACACTGGTGCGCGGCGATTTTTTGCGCCTGTGGCCGCACCGCCACGCCACCGACGGGTTCTTCGCGGCGGTGTGGGAACGGCAGTGAATGCCGGGCTGAATCTCGCGCTACGCCCTTGATACTTTGCCGGCCGGCTTGAGATACCTCAAACTGGTGCCCGCAAGCCCTTCATTTCAAAGGGCTTAGCGCAGGGCGCCATTTACAATCGAACACCCGACTGTTGACGGGGCAAAAAGGTACACATGGATTCGCTGATGTCGATTTGGGATGCATCGATCAACCTGCTGGCGCACGGCCTGCTTGATCTGGCCTGGTGGCAAGTGGTGCTGATCACGCTCGTGATGACGCACGTGACCATCTCCGCCGTGACGATCTTCCTGCACCGCGCGCAAGCGCACCGGGCCCTTGATCTGCATGCGATTCCGTCGCACTTCTTCCGGCTGTGGCTGTGGCTGACCACCGGCATGGTGACCAAGGAATTCGTGGCGGTGCACCGCAAGCACCACGCCAAGTGCGAGACCGTGGAAGACCCGCACAGCCCGCAGACACGCGGCATCAAGGCCTTGCTGCTGACCGGCGTGGAACTCTATCGCGCCGAATCGAAGGTCAAGGAAACCATCGCCAAATATGGTCTGGGCACACCGGATGACTGGATCGAGCGCAACCTCTACACCCGCTTCAGCTGGCAGGGCGTGGGCGTGATGCTGCTGATCAACCTCGCACTGTTCGGCGCCATCGGTGTCACCGTCTGGGCGGTGCAGATGTTGTGGATCCCCGTCATGGCGACTGGCATCATCAACGGCATCGGCCACTGGTGGGGTTACCGCAATTTCGAGGCGCCTGACGCGTCGACCAATGTGTCGCCGTGGGGCATCGTGATCGGCGGCGAAGAACTGCACAACAACCACCACACCTACCCGACGTCGGCCAAGTTCTCGGTCAAGCCTTACGAGTTCGACATTGGATGGGGCTACATTCGCGCCATGGAGATGGTCGGTTTGGCCAAGGTGCGCAAGACAGTGCCGCTGTTGAAGCTGGGCGCCGTGCGACCGGTGGCGGACGACAAGACGCTGGAAGCGATCATCGCCAACCGCTATGAGGTAATGGCCAAGTACGCCCGCAACCTGCGCAGCGCGAGCATGGCCGAGGTGACCCGGCTGAAGGCCGAAGGCGCGTCGGGGTCCGCGAAGCTGGCCAATATGGAACTGGCCCAGCGCTGGCTGCACCGCGATGCCGACCGCATCCCGAATGAGGTGAAGGCGCAGGTGGCGATGGCCGTTGAACACAGCCCGCGCCTGGCCAAGCTGGTGGCAATGCGTGAGGAACTCCGCCTGCTCTGGACGCGCACCAACGTGTCGGCCGAGCAACTCGTGGTCGACCTTCAAGCCTGGTGCAAGAAGGCCGAAGAAAGCGGCATCGCGACGCTGCAAGAGTTCGCCTTGAAATTGCGGGCTGCCAAGGCGTAGAACGCGGGCGGCACGCCAGAACGACAAAGGCCGCGTCTGCGGCCTTTGTCGTATCTGCGCCTGAAAATTGCGCAGGTGCCGACTTGAAAGTCTTCTCAAGAAGCAATCACTGCTCTCGCACGGTGGCGCCTGGATAGGCCCGGGCAGCTGAGTGTCGCGCCGAAACGCTTTATTTGTAGGCGTTGTCCCACGCCAATTCAGGCTACCTGCCGACCGGTACGATGCTTGAATTGCAAAATTGTCTGTAACACTTCGTTAACTCGGCAATGTCGGGTTTGATCGTTAACATGTTGCAGTGTCGACATGTTCCGGTGTATTCATGGCGCGGGTCTCAAGCCCCACATTCAATAGCCCACAAGGAGTACTTCGCATGAACAGGAATATCAGACTCGCGGCGCTGGCAGTCCTCATGCCAATGATCGCTGTGTCTTGCGGTGGAAACGACAGTCCCGATGTGGCACCCCCACCCCCACCCGCTCCGGCCCCTCCGGTTCCAGCTCCACCGAGTGTCCCCACTGACGCCCAGCGCAGCGCAGCAGCCGCCGCGACTGCGGCCACGAACCCCAAGTGCTCTGTTGCCACCCTTGGCCCCTACTACTGGGAAATCGGCGATGTGAATGGCGTTAGGGTGTCCAATTCGGAAGGGTCGGGTGCGCCTACGGTGAACACGGTCATGTGGGTATTTTCGTCGTCCAAATGGCTCTACGCCGCCAATGTGGTGCAAAAGCGCGGCGTAGTGGGCACCGATGTGCCTTTCCTGAACTTCACCAGTGGCTACTCACAGTACGGCAACGCACCGATCTGCTTGCCGGGCAACGGTTCCGATACCGTGCAGGGCTGTGTACCGCTCGGTGGCAATGGCAACCTGGACGCCGCCACTGTCGGAAAGTTCGCTTACGACAGCGGGCACATGCAACACCACGCCACGGCGGTGATGGGTCTGGGGCCGGCTGACAACGCCGCCCTGGCCGCCGACTTGAACGCAACGATTGGCAATTTCGGCTTCACCTATTCGGTGCCCCAATTGGCCGCTGGCGTCAACGTCAGTCCTGCGGGCTATGCGATGTTCCTTCGCAAGATGCTCAACGGAGGTTTGGCGTTGGCCAGTGCGCTGGGCACGAACAAGAAGTGCGCCAACAATGCGATTCCCGGCTGCGATGCGGCGTTCACGCCCGAGGAGCTGCCCACCACCGAGGCCTGGAACTACTCGCTCGGGCACTGGGTCGAGGACGATCCGACGGTGGGCGACCATGCCTTCAGCAGTGCTGGCGGTGGTGGCTTCTATCCCTGGATCGACAGCAGCAAGACCTATTACGGCATCGTGGCGCGCGAGCGTGAAACGGAGGCGGGCGCAGGAATTCATTCAGAGGAATGTGGCCGGCTGATCCGTCAGGCTTGGAAAACCGGTGTGACGGTGTCCAGTACGACGCCCACACCCTGATCCCTTTGCATCTTCGCTGAAACGACTGGTGCGCTGAATTTGGTGCCGGTCGGCTTCGAGTGTTGCGGGTCAACGAACCTCAGTGGCGCGCGGACAAAAATCTGCCAAAGTTCACATCCGCCCATACCCCCGGTTTAGAGGATATCCATGGCACGACGATTGCACTTCAATGCGTGACTGTCGATTTCGTGTCGAACTCCTTCGGAAGGGTAACTCCATGGCGACTTTGAACCCGTTTGACGGCTCCCGCACAGTGCTGGTCTCAACTTTCGGTGCACTTGCAATTTTGCTGAGTTTCGGACTTGCTGCACCGGCGAGTGCGCAATTCGTTCCGAACGAATCCCTGGTTTCTCCCAACCCGGGATTGATCGATTTCGAGTTCAGCCAGTCGAGAGGCCGGATCGCATGGACTGATACGAGTGGCAACCTGTGGCTGGGTGGCGTGAATCGCGACACTGGCGCGTTTGAACCCATCAGCGGCATGGGCGTTAAGGTCGCCACCGGCACTGTTTCCGGATTGAACATGTTCAAGTGGAACGGCCCCGAGTGGATCTCTATGGCCGGCGGTGATCAGATCTCCTACAGCTACTACCTTCCTGGCAAGCCTCCTGTCGCAGCGTCTACTCGGATGGCACTGGCCGTTCAGGACCAGACCGGCGCGTGGGTAATTCAACCCCTGGGCCCGAACACGCCACGAATGACGCACGTGGCCAGCAAGAATGCGGGCGACACCAACGCCACCATCAAATACCTGGACCCCGCATTGAACCAGTATTGGCGCAATGTGAACGACGCGAGTTCAGAAGAGTTGATGACGTTCATCCCGCCGTCGAACAAGGCTTGGCGCTTCGCCAGCGGGCAAAGAGCATTGCTTTATGCGTTACCGGTGAACGGCACTCAGCAGGTATTTCGTTATTGGCTTGATTCGAAAGTGAACGAGCAACTCACCTTTGACGCCGGCAACAAGGATCTTGACCGAACCGTGCCGTGGATTTGGCAGGCCCCAGAGTTCGGTAACGATTTCGTGCTTTCGACTGTCGTCGACGGGTCGGAACTGCGCATCTATCGTCCGCTGCCCGGGCCTGGTGGTGTGCCGCAGTGGACGCCGATTTACAGCGGCTCGTTGCCTGCCGGCACCAGTGCAGGTTCGCCCGAGTGGTTCACGTACAACGGCAAGTCCTATGTGTTCATGACAGCCTACGTCAGCCCGAACACTTACCCGACGGAGATCTGGGTTTCGAGCATCGACGCGGCCAACCCGCTGATGCGACGCATCACCTCTAAAACGCCGCTGCGCGCGCGCAATGACCCGGAGGTATTCATCACCAACATCGGTGGGCCCTACATCTACTACAACCGGTACGATCCCAGTATTGATCCCGCGCATCCATTGTGCGCAGACTGCTCCGAAGGCGTTTTTCGTGCG
>JAYVRP010000745.1:0-4669 GCA_043776215.1 Rhodoferax sp.
TGGTTTTTCCATGGGGCATTATGGATCGGTGAGACCAGGCAGAACTGGCGCTGGGGCTGGTCCCGAACCAGCTGTCGCGTTACACGAACAAGTTCGACGACCCCCACCTGCCGGGTGAGCTTCAGGTCACCGTGACATCGACGCCAGTCAGGATTCGCAAGGGCGGGTTTACCCGTACCACTACCCGGCGGCGCGCGATGCAGGAAAGCGGCGCCGCACCAGTTCGATCACCGCACGACGTCGGAACGGTGCCGCAGCCCGGGTTGCAAACCCCATTTTTCATGTCGCCATCGGGGACAACCCTCACAGGAAATCCGCGCAAAGCCGCTATAAATGGCGCAAAGAACGACAGGGGACGACGTGCAACTTCTTCAGCTGGTGATCAGCGGCATCGCGCAGGGCTGCATTTACGGCCTGATCGCGCTGGGTTTCGTGCTGATCTACAAAGCCACCGAGACGGTGAGTTTCGTGCAGGGCGACCTGATGATGCTGGGCGCTTTTTGCGGGCTGGGGCTGATGACGTTCCTGGGTTTTCCGTATTGGCTGGCCGTGCTCAGCGCCATTGTGGCCATGGGGGCCGCCGGGGTGCTGCTCGAGCGCGTGGTGATCCGCCCGATCCTGGGGCAGCCCGCGTTTTCGATCGTCATGTTGACGATCGGTATCGGTTATGTGGTGCGCGGGCTGATCACCATGATCCCGACCATCGGCACCGAGACCCATGTGCTGCCGGTTCCTTACAAAGACCAGATCTGGAACCTGGGCAGCCTGGTGCTCAACGTGGAGCAGATGATGGTGATCGGTTCCACCGCGCTGCTGTGTATGGTGCTCTTTGCGGTGTTCAAGTACAGCAAAATGGGCATCGCGATGCAAGCCTCGTCGCAAAACCAGTTGGCCGCTTATTACATGGGTATTCCGGTAAAAAAGCTCAACGGCCTGGTCTGGGGGCTGGCCGCTGCGGTCGCCGCGGTGGCGGGGCTGCTGCTGGCACCGATCACGTTTGTGCATGCCAATATGGGTTTCGTCGGACTGAAGGCGTTTCCGGCCGCGGTGATTGGTGGTTTCGGCAGCTTGCCTGGCGCCATTGTGGGCGGCCTGGTGATCGGCATCGTGGAGTCACTCGCCGGCTTTTATGCAGCCGAGGGATGGAAGGACATCGCCCCTTATGTCGCGGTGCTGATCATGTTGTGGGTAAAACCGAACGGCATCTTCGGCGACACACTCCGAAAAAAAGTCTGAATGCGCTTCATCTTCAAAACCCATTACGAGCAGGACATCCGCCTGGCCAAACACGGCGGGCACAAGTTCTGGTACGGCCTGCTCATGTTCTGTTTGCTGGCCGCCCCCTGGCTGGTGCCGGAGTATTGGCTGGCGCAGTTGACCTTTGTCTTGATCTATTCGATTGCCGGGCTCGGCTTGATGCTGCTGGCAGGGTTTACCGGGCAGTTTTCGATTGGCCATGCCGCGTTTCTGGGGGTTGGCGCTTACGCCCATGCCGTGCTCACGAACATGGGCGTGCCGTTCCCGATTGCCCTGATGCTGGCAGCAGCCCTGGCCGCCGCCGTTGGTATTGTGGTGGGGGTGCCGGCGTTGCGCGTCAAAGGCATTTACCTCGGCATTGCCACACTGTCGTTCGGTTTCATCGTGGAAGAGGTTTTTGCCCGCTGGGACAGCGTGACCGGTGGCAGCAAGGGAATGCATGTGAAGGCGCCCGACCTCTTTGGCTGGAAGCTGCAAAGTGGTGAGGAGTTCTACTACCTCTGCCTGGTGCTCACCGTGTTGTGCACCCTGGCAATCCTGAACCTGCTGCGCTCATCCACCGGGCGCGCATTTGTGGCCATTCGCGACTCCGAAGTCTCGGCCCAGAGCATGGGCGTGCACCTGGCCCGTTACAAAACCACGTCGTTCGCCATCTCGGCGGCCATGACCGGTATTGCCGGGGCGCTGTATGCCCACAAGCTGCAGTTTCTCTCGCCCGACCAGTTCAGCCTGTTGCAGTCGATCGAACTGCTGCTGCTGATCGTCGTGGGGGGGCTGGGCTCGGTGCATGGCGCTTTTCTGGGTGCGATTTTCCTGATCAGCATGCCGCAGTTGATTGCACTTACCAAGGACTACCTGCCTGCCGCCATCGGCATGGCGCCGGGCCTGCAGGGCGTCGTGTTTGGCGTGGTGTTGATTGCGTTTGTCTTGTTCGAGCCACTGGGCATTTACGGGCGCTGGCTGAAGGTGCGCACCTGGCTGCAGATGTTCCCGTTTTACCGCAAGGGCATGTTCAAGCGACAGAAGTCATTCCAGAAGTCGGACCGCCTGTCATGAACGACGTACTGCTGTCAGCAAAAAACCTGAGCATGCGGTTTGGCGGCGTGCTGGCCGTCAACGACGTGAGCTTCGATGTGCGCCGTGGCGAGGTTTTCACGCTCATCGGCCCCAACGGCGCCGGCAAGACGACCGTTTTCAACCTGATCAGCCGCCTGTACACCCCCACCTCCGGCCAAATATTCTTCGAAGGCAAGAACCTCACCGAGGCGCCGCCGCACCAGATTGCCTCCATGGGTATCGCGCGCACCTTCCAGAACATCGAATTGTTCGAACATGCGTCTGTATTGCACAACCTGCTGGTAGGGCGGCACACCCATCGCAGCACCGGCTTGTGGAGCGAGATCTTCTTCACCGGCAAGACACGCGCCGCCGAGGTCGCGGCGCGCGAGCAGGTCGAGAAAGTCATCGACCTGCTCGATCTGCAGCACCATCGCGACGCGCTGGTTGCCGGCTTGCCCTACGGCGTGCGCAAGGTGGTCGAGCTGGCGCGCGCCCTGTCCACCGACCCCAAGCTGCTGCTGCTCGACGAGCCCTCCTCCGGCCTGAACGTCGAAGAAACCGGCGACATGGCGTTCTGGATCAAGGATATTCAGAAAGACCTTGGCATCACCGTGCTGATGGTCGAGCACGACATGAGCCTGGTGTCCAAGGTCTCGGACCGCGTGCTGGCCATGAACCAGGGCGCCATGCTGGCCACTGGACCACCAGCCGAAGTTCAGCGCGACCCGGGCGTGATCGAAGCCTACCTGGGCACGGTGGATGATGTGAGTTCCCTGAGGCGCACAGCATGAGCCGTACACGTCGTGCCAAGGTACCCCGATGAGTGACCTGCCCCCACCCATGAGTGACCAGCCCGTTTTGCGGCTGCTCAACGTCGAGAGCGCGTATGGCCCGATCAAGGCCATCCGGGGCGTGAGCCTGCAGGTCCGCCGGGGCGAAATTGCCACCGTGCTGGGCTCCAATGGCGCGGGCAAGACGACCATCCTCAAGACCATCTCGGGCATCATCGATCCGCGCAAGGGGTCGATCGAGTTCAAGGGCGAGGACATCACCGCCCGCGACCCGGCCCTGATCGTGCAGCGGGGCCTGAGCCATGTACCCGAAGGGCGCGAAGTGTTCCCGCTGCTGTCCGTGCACGACAACCTGCTGATGGGCGCCTACACCCGTTCCGACCGTGACGGCGTCGCCAAAGACATGGCGCTGGTGTATACGTACTTCCCTATCCTCAAGGAACGCGCCAGCCAGAATGCCGGGCTGCTGTCGGGTGGCCAGCAGCAGATGTTGTCGATATCGCGCGCCCTGATGGCAGCGCCCGACCTGATCCTGCTGGACGAACCCAGCCTGGGCCTGTCCCCCAAGCTGACCAAGGAGATATTCGAGATCGTCGTGCGTATCAACCGCGAGCATGGCACCACCATCCTGCTGGTGGAGCAAAACGCCAATATGGCCTTGAACTCGGCCGACTACGGTTACGTACTGGAGAACGGGCGCATCGTGATGGAGGACACCTGCGCCCGGCTGCGCGAAAAGGACGACATCAAGGAGTTCTTTCTCGGCATGAAAGACGTCGGTGTACGCGGCGAGCGGCGCTGGAAGAAGAAAAAGAACTGGAGATGACCGTGAACGCAGCCCCAGCACGACTCGACCCGCACCGCATCGTCACCGGCGCAGCATTTGGCTGGGTGCCGGATATTCTGCCTTTCGACACGATCCCCAAGCTTTTCCGGGCCAGGGTGCGCGAACTCGGCCCGCGCACCATGATGCGGCAAAAGGACATGGGGCTGTGGCGCGCCTACAGCTGGGACGACGTGGCCATCATCACCAGCGAGATCGGTGCCGGCCTGGTCAGCCTGGGGTTCGCGCCGGGCGAAGTGGCGGCCATGCTGGCCAACACCTGCCGTGAGTGGATGTGGGTCGATCTCGCCGTGCAGAGTGCGGGAGGCGTGTGCAACGGCATCTACCCCACCGACGCCGCGCAACAGGTGCAGTACCTGTGCGCCGACTCGACCACCGTCTACCTGTTTGTCGAAGACGAAGAACAGCTCGACAAATACCTGGAGGTGCGTGCGCAACTGCCCTTGGTGCGCAAGGTGATCGTGGTGGACATGGAGGGGTTGGCCGCGCTGGACGACCCGCAGGTGCTGTCGCTGCAGCAACTGCGCGCACTGGGGCGCACGGCGTTGCGGGAGCAGCCGACCCTGGTGGACGAACGTGTCAACGCCGGTACGCCCGACGACATGGCCATCCTGGTCTACACCTCGGGCACCACCGGGCGGCCCAAGGGCGCGGTGATCACGCACAAAAACCTGTGCGCAGTGTTGTCCGGTGCCGGAGGGTCGCTGTACCAGGGCCT
>JAYVRP010000746.1:0-4664 GCA_043776215.1 Rhodoferax sp.
GTTGCCACGATTGCCTATGCCATGCAGGCTCTGCTCAAGCTGTCGGCGCGGGCCTATTGGTGGGTGCGCCTGATGCAGCACACGACCAATGTCGGCGCCCTCCTGGCCATCTCCATCATGCTGTCGGAGTTGTGGCTGGTGGAGCGGCTGGCCATCGTTCCGGCCCGGGTCTGGGAACCGGTGCGCCATTCGCTGGTGACCACGGCGATCACGCTGTTTGCGGGGTTCCTCGCATGGCGCTACCTTGATCTGTGGACCGAACAGCGCCTGCGCGCTGCCTCACCCGGCCTGGCCCCCGGCATCGACGACGACGTGGCCGCAGAGCCGGCCTCGCGGCTGACCACGTTGTTGCCGATGGTGCGGGTGGTAGTGGGTGTTGCCATTCTGGTGCTGGTGGCATTCCTGGGGCTGTCGCAGCTCGGCGTGGATCTGACGACCCTGCTGGCTGGCGCCGGAGTGTTTGGGCTGGCTTTGAGTTTTGGTTCGCAAGCGCTGGTGCGCGACATCGTGGCGGGCATCTTCTTCATGTCCGACGACGCATTTCGGGTGGGTGAATACATCGATACCGGTCGCCTCAAAGGCACAGTGGAGCGGGTGACCTTGCGTTCGGTCCGCTTGCGCCACCAGAACGGGCAGATCCACACCATTCCATTTGGCCAGCTCAGCGCCATCACCAACTTCAGCCGCGACTGGCAGACCGTCAAGTTCAATCTGCGGCTGTCCCGTGACACCGACATCGAGAAGACCCGAAAAACCGTGAAACGGGTCGGCCAGGAGATGCTGCAGGACGAAGAGTACGGCCGGGAGTTCCTGTTGCCATTGAAACTGCAGGGCATGGCCGAAATCACCGACAGCGCCATGGTCGTGCGCCTCAAGTTCACGGTGAAGCCCAGCAACCCCAGTGTCATTCAGCGCGAGGCGCTCAAGCGCCTGCACCGCGCATTCGCGCTGGACGGCATCGAATTTGCGGCCGGCGTCATCACGGTACAACCGGCGACCAGCCCGGCGCTGGCACAGGCTGGCGGGGCCGCAGTGGGGGTGGCATTGGCGGGTCTGAACAGTGCGGGGGCATCGGTGCCCGCCAACACGTCCTGACCGGGTTTGACGGACTTTTGTTTGCCTGCGACGATCCTCGCTCGTCATAGCTGGAGGCCTTGCGTGGGCAGCTTGGCAAATGGTCCTATCTTCTTTCAGCGAATGAAGCCTATTGGTCGCTCGGCACGGACACGCAACCCGACGCTACACCTTCGGCACGAGTGTTGCCTGCCGGGCAGCTTCGACGTTCGACGACATCAAATTCACTTTCGCGTGGTTAGCGTTTTTGCTAATATGACGCATGGCCTTCGAGATCTACTACTTCCATGAGCGCGTTTACGCAGAGGTGCAATCGTGGCCTGCTGACGTTCTGGCCGACTATGCCCGGTTGGTGGAGCTTCTCTCGGAGCACGGGCCAAGCCTTCGCTTGCCGCATTCGCGCGCCTTTGGAGATAGTTTGTTTGAGCTGCGTCCGCGCGGTCGAACTGGCATTGGGCGGGCTTTTTATTGTTTTTTGCAGGGGAAGAGAGTGGTAGTTTTGCACGCGTTCATAAAGAAGTCGCAGCAAACTCCCGACAGCGAATTGAAGATGGCGCGAAAGCGTCTGAAGGAAGTGAAAAATGGCTGACTTGAAGTACAAACCGGTTCCGCACAATCACGCCGAGTTCTTGGCTGCGGCTAGACAGCGCCCTGGGTTCAATGATGCGTATGACAGTCTTGAGCTTGAATACACTGTTGCAAGTCAAATGCTCAAAGCGCGAGCAAAAGCTGGTCTGACGCAAGACGCAGTTGCTGAACGCATGGGTACGACGAAGAGCGCAATTTCGCGTTTGGAGGGCGCTGGCCGACACGCCCCATCTTTGGCAACGTTGAAGAAGTACGCCGCTGCGGTCGGTTGCGATCTGCAAGTAAGGCTTGTGCCGCACAAAGCAGCATGATGTCGAACTGGTCATTCGCTCGGATCGGATGGCTTCTCCACTCGCCGAATTTCGCCATTAGCCACCTGAGGGAACGACACGTGACGACCTCTGCCGATAACCCACTTCATCCTCTGTCCGCCATTGTGGGAGTTTAGCTCGACCGGCGCGACGACACCGATGCCGATAGGCTTATGCGCCGGGCAGGCCAGGTGAAGTAGGTCACCAAGGCTGCCGGCAGGAACCGACAGCGCCGGTTCGAGGCCGAGCCAGCCACACCCGCCCGAAAGCAGCGCCGACCAACAGCCCCTGCCGGGCTAGAACTTGCCGTTCACCAGATACATCGCTATCCAGGGCTGCCACACGACCAGCGCCAGGCACACCATCATCATCAGAATGAACGGCACCGCCGCCTTGATGAGCGTACCGAAAGGTTGCCTGAAAGCCGACATGGCAACGATCAGGTTCAGGCCCACCGGCGGCGTCAGGTAACCGATCTCCAGGTTCAGGATCATGATGATGCCGAACACGATCTTGTTGTAGCCGTAGGCCTCGGCCATCGGTGCCAGCAACGGTGCCAGGATCAGGATGGCTTCGCCGGTGGTCATCAGGCAACCCACGATGAGGAGCAACAGGTTGACCAGCAACATGAACATCAAGGGGCTGGTGATGTAGCCCTGCATGAATTGCACCAGGGCGGTTGGCACATGATGCTCGATCAGGATGATATTCAGGCTCAATGCAACGGCGAGCACCGGGAATAGCGAGCCGCCCAGCTTGGACGCGTCGAGCACCACGTTGTAGAAGTCTTTCAGCTTCATCTCGTTGTGGACGAAGGTCTCGATGCAGATGGCGTACAGCAAGGCCACCGCGGCAGCCTCGGTGGCGGTGAAGAATCCGCTGTAGATGCCCCCGAGCAGGATCACCGGCATCATGACCGCCCACACGCCTTCCCGGCAGGCTGTCGTGAACTCGGTCATGCTGAACTTCTGGGAGGGCATGCTGCGGTTGAACCACACGGCGTATATCGAAAAAACAATCAGGATCAGGATACCCGGCCCCACACCCGCCAGGAACAGGTCGGTGACCGAGGCCTCCGTCACCAGACCATAGATGATCATCGGGATCGAGGGCGGAATGATGATGCCCAGCGTTCCGCCCGACATGATGGTGCCGAGCGAAAACTTGTTGTCGTAACCACCGGCCCGCATGGCCGGATACATCACGGTTCCGATCGCCAGCATGGTCACGATGCTCGACCCCGAAATGGCCGCAAAAATGCCGCAACTCAGAATCGCCGACACCGCCAGCCCGCCGGGCAAGGGGCGCGTGATGGCCGCCATGATGTTGATCAGGCGCTTGGCGGTGGAGCCCTGCGTCATCACGTTGCCGCACAGGATGAACAGGGGGATCGACAGGATCAGTTCTTTGTCCAGCCCCACCCACATGTCTTCGATGATGTAGTCGAACTGGCCCTTGCCCCAGACGTACTGCACAAAAGCACAGGCGGACAGGAGAATGACGATCAGCGGCTGGCGCAGTAGCAGCAGCAGCAGCACCATCGCCAACATCAGCAGTGCCGGCGTCATTCCTGGAACTCCGGTGGCAGCGGGCGCAAGGCCGGCCACGCCGCGAAACAGAAGTAACGTACCGCAGCGGACAGAAAGCCCAGCGGAATCGCAGTTTGAAACGGCCATACCGGAACATCAAAGGCCTGCGCACGCAGGCCGGCGGCCATCGTGGAACTCACGAACACCCAGCCGTAATAGGCCACGGCAACCATGAACAGCCCGGTCAGCACATCAGCGCAGCGGTCCATGGTCGGTGCCCAGGACACCGGGATCCAGCCAAAGCCGACGCGCGGCAACAAGTGGCTGGCCGTGGCCGTGGCAATGCCGACACCACAAAAGCTGCCGACCACCAATGCATACACCGAAAGCTTTTGCGCCCCGTAGACACCGGTGGCACCCTTGATGTTGAGCATTTTGTAGATCGGCCCGAGCACTTCACGCCCGGCCACATCCAGAATGAGCAGGGTGGCAATCAGCGCGAACGCTGCCACTGCCACCAGGCACTCCACCCGGTGCCAGCCATTGACAAACCCCCGCGCCATGGCTGGCGCTACAGCGGAGTCAGCCACGGGGCCTACTTGGAGCAGGCCTTGCGCCCAGCTTCCATGGCGGCAAAGAAGGCCTCAGCGCCACTGCCGGTTTCCTTGACGATTTGCGGGAACACCGGCTCCATCGCCTTGCGCCATACGTCGCGCTGCTCCTGCGTGACGGTCACGATCTGGCCCCCCGCCTTTTCATGCATGCCAAACAGCACGTTCTCGAACCCGCGCACCTCTGTGCGCAGTTTGGCGGATGGATGGCGCGCGTTGGCCCGCAGCAAGGCTTCCTGGTGGTCTTTGGACAACTTGTCGTAGACACCCTTGTTCATCAACGTCAAGCCAGGGGAGTCGTACAAACCCAGGCGTGTTATTACAGGTGCCACTTTGGTCAGGCCCATCGGCAACGCACTGGTGATGGTCGTCATCACGGCCTCGATCAGGCCGGTCTGCATGGCGGGAATCCACTCCGGCAGCCCGAGCGGATTCGCGTTGGCACCCAGCGAGGCATAAAACATCGCTTGCGTCTTGTTGGCGTACGAGGCCACCTTGGAACCTTGCAAGTCCTTGGGTGTCACCAAGGGCCTCTTGCCTACAAAATCGAT
>JAYVRP010000747.1:0-4635 GCA_043776215.1 Rhodoferax sp.
CGACCGGTAGCGGCTTGCCAGAACTGGGGAAGAAAGTCGCTTGCTTGCCATTGTGAACTTGCCATTGGTCCCAGAGCAGAACCATGGAGAAGCCAAAAATCACCCACAAAATGGTGCGACGAATATCGTTCATGAGGGTTTCTTTTGAGATGAGAGGCCCAGCAGCCTGGAGAACGGCCTGGGCTTGGATATCGGTACCGGATCACAACCTCCATCGCACCATGGTTGGCAGCGTGCCAAGCGAGCCAAGGTGAGGTAAGTTCCTGGTCCCGCTCCATGCATTTCCAGCGCCTGCACCGCGTAGACAGAGCAACTTGGTTCAAAGCGGCAGGATGCGCCTAACCAGGGGCTCAGCAATAACCGGTACAACTTGACGATGGCAATCAGGGCTGCCTTGATCATTTGCCCGTACCCTGCGATGAAGCCACAGCGGCACCGCTGCAAATGGAGGAAAACAACTGCTGCAGTTCAGCGCGGGCTAAAGTTTTCAACGCACTCGAACTCGCGCTCGGAAAATGCGATTTGTCGAAACCGCAGCGCAAACGAACAACAAATGCTGCGACCGGTAGAACGGATTCGAATTCACGGGCCACGGTGAAAATCTGCCTTTTAATTGCATTTCTGGTGACTGCGCGCTTGGCCCACCGCTTGGGGATCATCGCTCCGAGCCACACGTCTGATCGCGCAAAAAGCGATGCGTTCGCACCCTGTGCCGCGGTGGCACCGTCCGAACTGGCCAAAGTACTGAACGGTCCAAGACTATGCACAGCGAAATGCTGACTGGACGCGAGCCTACCGCCAGAAAGTACTGCCTGAAAATGGCCTCGCGTCTTCAGTCGAAGCACTGAACGAGCGGGCCGTTGACCCACCGCACAGGTGCGGTCGTCCTTGCTCAGACTGCGAGACGCTTGCGGCCCTTTGCACGACGGGCATTGATCACAGCCCTGCCGCCACGCGTTTTCATGCGAACCAGAAAGCCATGGGTACGTGCCCTGCGAATCTTGGAAGGTTGGTAGGTACGTTTCATTTGGAAATCCTAGGTGAGCTTTGAAGTTAACCAACGATTATCACGATTTTTTTCAATGCCGGCAAGCTCTTGCGTTCGAAACAGTGCCCACTTCAACAAGTGCATGATCCCTTGCTTCAGGGTTGCGGCCCCTTGTGGATAAATTCTTGATAACGTACACTTTGCGGCCACACAAAAATCAAATATCCACAGAGATTGATAAAAAATGGCCGACGGACCGCAGCACGTTCGAATGGATAATTCGGCGATGGGGGCAGGAGAAAGCCTGTGGCAAGCCTGCATCGAGCAGCTTGCCCAGGAAATGCCAGAGCAACAGTTCAACACCTGGATCAAACCGCTTTCGGCCACAGTGTCCGACGATCTGTCGAAAATCACGATCTACCTTGGCAATCGATTCAAACTTGACTGGATCCGTGCCCAATACAGCAACCGCATTGCGGGTATCCTGGAGAAAATATATGGACAGCCTGTTTTCCTAGAGTTAGCACTTGCTCCAAGAGACTTACCCGTCAAGACTACGTTCTTGACATCTGGCAGGGAGCGCCAGCAGATTGAGGAACCACCGGACCTGGCGGAAGACAAGGTTTTGCAAGGGCAGAAGAATCGCCTCAATTCTGCGTTGACTTTTGACACCTTGATCGAAGGATCTGCGAACCGCATGGCCCGCGCTGCGGCCATGCACGTGTCCGATCTGCCAGGGCAACTGTACAACCCGCTTTTCATTTATGGTGGTGTCGGTCTGGGCAAAACTCACCTGATGCACGCGGTTGGCAACCGCTTGCTGGTCAACAAGCCGCAAGCAAAAGTTCTCTACATCCATGCCGAGCAATTCGTTTCGGATGTGGTTAAAGCGTACCAACGCAAGACTTTTGACGAATTCAAGGACCACTACCATTCGCTCGACTTGCTGCTGATCGACGATGTGCAATTCTTCGCCAACAAGGAGCGGACCCAAGAAGAGTTCTTCAATGCTTTTGAAGCCTTGCTGGCCAAAAAGTCACATATCGTCATGACCAGCGATACCTATCCCAAAGGATTGGCAGACATCCATGAACGGCTAGTGTCTCGTTTCGATTCGGGTTTGACAGTTGCAATTGAACCACCGGAACTCGAAATGCGGGTCGCCATCCTGATCAACAAGGCACGTGCCGAAGAGAGCGACATGCCTGAAGAAGTGGCTTTTTTTGTTGCCAAAAACGTTCGCTCCAATGTGCGAGAACTTGAAGGCGCGTTGCGCAAGATACTTGCATATTCACGATTCAATCAAAAGGAAATATCGATCCAGTTGGCGCGAGACGCCTTGCGTGATTTGTTGTCCATACAAAACCGGCAGATTTCGGTTGAGAACATTCAGAAGACGGTGGCGGATTACTACAAGATCAAGATTGCCGACATGTATTCCAAGAAGCGACCAGCTAGCATTGCGCGGCCACGCCAGATTGCGATGTACCTGGCCAAGGAGTTGACGCAAAAGAGCCTTCCGGAAATTGGTGAATTGTTCGGTGGTAGAGATCACACGACAGTACTGCATGCGGTACGCAAGATTGGTGGTGAGCGACAACAGTTGACTGAATTGAACCAGCAATTGCACGTGCTCGAGCAAACGCTGAAAGGATGATCTAGTGCTTGTTTTTCCCGACACCCACCCACAATGGAACAACCCTGGGGACAGTTCTGGCACAAGTGGGCACTTGTCCACAGGCATTGGCCAATCCGCAAAGTTGTTCATGAATGTGCGTCCAACCAGACGCAGGGATACGCACATGCTTCCACACTTTGCAAGTCCTTGATAAAAAAAGAGAAAATGCTGCTGTCCACAGCAACCTGCGGCCCTTATCTACTACTACTACTCTAAATTAAAGAAATTAAAGAAGAGGTTGACATGATCGTGATGAAAACAACGCAAGGAAAACTGTTGTCGGTTCTTCAGTCGGTATCGGGCATCGTCGAGCGCCGGCATACCCTGCCTATTCTTGCGAATGTGCTGATCCGCAAGACCGGCAGCTTGCTGCAGTTCACCACCAGCGATCTTGAGATCCAGATCCGTACCACGGCGGAACTCGATGGAGATACCGGCAATTTCACGACCACGGTGGGTGCTCGCAAAATGATCGATATCTTGCGCACGATGCCAGCCGATCAGACTGTGGTCCTTGAATCGAGCCAGAACAAGGTGATCCTGAAGGGCGGCAAAAGCAAGTTCACTCTACAGACCATGCCAGCGGAGGACTTCCCGGCGGTGCAGGAATCACCCGGGTTTGGGCCGGCGTTCAGTGTTCCCCAGAAGACTCTGAAGGATTTGCTGAGCCAGGTGTCCTTTGCAATGGCTGTGCATGACATTCGCTACTATCTCAACGGAATTCTTTTCGTCGCCGAAGGTAGACAACTCAGCCTCGTGGCAACCGACGGGCACCGGCTGGCTTTTGCGTCTGCATTACTGGAGGTGGAAGTTCCCAGGCAGGAAGTCATTTTGCCTCGCAAGACAGTCATCGAGATGCAGAGGCTGCTGAGTGATGCAGACGGGGCAATCGAGATGCAGTTCGCCAACAACCAGGCCAAATTTGCCTTCGAAGGTATGGAATTTGTGACCAAACTGGTGGAGGGCAAGTTTCCCGACTACAACCGCGTGATTCCCAAGAACCACAAGAACTGCATCACGCTGGGTCGGGTTCCGCTCCTGGCCACCTTGCAACGCACGGCGATCCTCACCAGTGACAAGTTCAAGGGCGTACGACTGAATATCGAGCCTGGCACATTGCGAGTAGCCTCCAACAATGCGGAGCAGGAAGAAGCAGTTGATGAACTCGATATTGACTACGCCGGTGACAGTATCGAGATCGGTTTCAACGTGACCTACCTGATCGATGCTTTGAGTAACATGGACCAGGAAATGGTGAAGTTGGAACTCTCTGACGGCAACAGTTCCGCACTGTTCACCATCCCCGACAACGCCACCTTCAAATACGTTGTGATGCCGATGCGTATCTAGCAGTCTGCAAGTGCAGCCAACAATTGCCAAACCCGCAGCCCTGCGGGTTTGGTGTTTCAAGAGTTTGTGAGATCGTTGAAAAAGCCCGCCATGACAGAAGAAAACAAACCCATTCCAACCAAAGAACACGGAGAGGATGCCGTCCATACGGGAGAAGGGTCTGCTGACAGTTCCAATTTTCAACCCACGATCGATGCTCACCAGGCGGGTGCATCAGAGGCTTATGGCGAAGGTGCGATCCAGATTCTCGAAGGCTTGGAAGCGGTGCGAAAACGACCCGGTATGTATATCGGTGACACGTCAGATGGCACTGGCTTGCACCATCTGGTGTTCGAGGTGGTGGACAACTCGATTGACGAGTCCCTGGCTGGCCATTGTGATGACATCCTGGTAACCATTCATTCCGACAATTCGATCAGTGTGGTGGACAACGGGCGGGGTATACCGACGGGCGTCAAGATGGACGACAAGCACGAACCAAGAAGATCTGCAGCGGAGATTGCGCTGACGGAATTACATGCCGGTGGCAAGTTCAATCAGAACAGCTACAAGGTATCGGGTGGGCTGCACGGGGTCGGCGTCAGTTGTGTCAATGCCTTGAGCAAGATGTTGCGCTTGA
>JAYVRP010000748.1:0-4630 GCA_043776215.1 Rhodoferax sp.
AGCACTGAAGGAGGCGCAGGCCCACGGCGGTACGCTGATCGATGGCCACGTGCCGCCCATTGCGTCCATGTTCGAGGACGTCTACAAAGACATGCCGGCACACCTGCACGAACAACTGCGCCAGGCGCAGCGAGGGGATTGACGTGACCCGCATGACCATGGTGCAGGCATTACGCTCGGCGATGGACGTGATGCTCGAGCGGGACCCGGATGTGGTGGTTTATGGCCAGGACGTGGGGTACTTCGGCGGTGTGTTCCGTTGCACCGAAGGGCTGCAGGCGAAATACGGGAGCGCGCGGGTCTTTGATGCTCCGATTTCAGAAGGCGGCATCGTCGGCACGGCGATCGGCATGGCGGCCTACGGCCTGCGGCCGGTGGTGGAAGTGCAGTTTGCCGACTACTTCTACCCGGCGTCGGACCAGATCGTCTCCGAGGCGGCGCGCCTGCGTTACCGCTCGGCTGGTGACTTCACAGCGCCGCTGACCATCCGTATGCCCTGCGGCGGCGGTATCTACGGCGGGCAGACCCACAGCCAGAGCCCGGAGGCCTTGTTCACCCACGTCTGCGGGTTGCGCACGGTCATGCCCAGCAACCCGTACGACGCCAAGGGCCTGTTGATTGCGTCGATCGAGAACGACGACCCGGTGATTTTCCTGGAGCCCAAGCGGCTCTACAACGGCCCCTTCGACGGCCACCATGATCGGCCGGTCGTGGCCTGGTCGCAGCACCCGCTGGGCGACGTGCCGGAAGGCCACTACACGGTGCCGCTCGACAGCGCCACCGTGTTCCGGCCCGGTGCGGGCGTCACCGTGCTGACCTATGGCACGATGGTCTTCGTCTGCGAAGCGGCGGCCACAGAAAGCGGCATCGACGCCGAGATCATCGACCTGCGCAGCCTGTGGCCGCTGGACCTGCCGGCCATCGTTGCATCGGTGCAGAAGACCGGGCGCTGCGTGATCGTGCATGAGGCCACCCGCACCAGCGGCTTCGGCGCCGAGCTGTCCACACTGGTGCAGGAACACTGTTTCTACCACCTCGAAGCGCCGATCGAACGCGTGACCGGGTGGGACACACCTTATCCGCACGCGCTGGAATGGGCCTACTTTCCCGGTCCGGCGCGCGTGGCGGCGGCGCTGCGGCGTGTGATGGAGCAGTGAGATGGCAGAACACATGATCAAGGTGCCCGACGTCGGCGAAGGTATCGCCGAGGTCGAACTCGTGGCCTGGCACGTGCAGCCCGGCGATATCGTGACCGAAGACCAGGCACTGGCCGACGTGATGACCGACAAGGCCAGCGTCGAGATCCCGTCGCCCGTGGCCGGCCGCGTGCTCGTATTGGGTGGGGCGGTCGGCCAGATTCTGGCGGTGGGTGCGGAATTGATCCGCATCGAAGCGCACGATGGCGCGAGCATCGACGCGCCAGCGCTTGCGGCCGGGGCGCCCAAAACAATACCAGTCGCGATGACGGCAACACCCGTTGTGGCAAGGCCTGCGTTGCAAGGCCCGGCGCAGCAGACCACCGACACGCGCCCCATTGCCTCGCCTGCACTGCGCCGGCGTGCCTGGGAGCTTGGCATTGATCTGCAGAACGTACCGGCCAGCGGCACGGCCGGTCGCACCTTGCAAGCCGACCTTGACGCATTTGTCGCCGCGCGGGGCCCACAATGGCCGGCCGCGGCCAGTGCGGTCGGCGCGCAGGAGCGGCATGACGAACAGGCAATACCGGTAGTCGGTGTGCGCCGGCGCATCGCCATGCAGATGCAGGAATCGAAACGCAACATCCCGCACTTCAGTTACATCGAGGAAATCGACGTCACCGAACTCGAAGCCTTGCGTGCAGCCCTCAACACCCAATGGCAAACGACCCGCATCCGCCTGAGCCTGTTGCCGCTGCTGATGCGGGCCATGGTGCTGGCGGTGCAAACCTTCCCGCAGATCAATGCACGCTTCGACGACACGGCCGGGGTGGTGACACGGTTCGGCGCGGTCCATATCGGCGTCGCCACCCAGACACCTCATGGCCTCATGGTGCCTGTGGTGCGACACGCCGAAGCACGCGACCTGTGGGTGTTGGCGGGCGAAGTGGCACGGCTTGCCGACGCGGCGCGCAGCGGGCGCGCCACACGCGACGAGTTGCGCGGCTCGACCATCACCCTCAGCAGCCTGGGCGCGCTCGGCGGCATCGCGTCGACCCCCGTGATCAACCGCCCCGAAGTGGCGATCATCGCCGTCAACCGCATTGTCGAGCGACCCATGCTGCGCAACGGTGCCGTGGTGCCACGGCGGCTGATGAACCTGTCCTCGTCGTTCGACCACCGGGTGGTGGACGGTATCGACGCCGCACGCTTTGTGCAGGCGATACGCAGCATGCTGGAAAATCCGGGGTTGCTGTTTGTGGAGTAGGCCCGAGTGGCATCGGGTCCTTGGAGGCACCGGGAATACCGACCGTCAGCGGCTCCGAAGCTGCGTTTGCGGTTGTCCAATTCAGTGGGCTGAAATTCTGGATCCGGCCAGGAACGGCCGGTAAACCAGTGGCCAAGCAGCCGTTCGGATCAACTGTGTGGTCCGAGGCGCGTGGCCATGCGATTCACCGCTTCGGTCAAGGCCGGCAAGTCCTGTTCGATGACCAGCCAGACCGCACCGAGGTCAACGCCCAGGTAGCCATGCACGATCACATTGCGAAACCCGGCGAGATCGCGCCATGGGATCTTTGGCTCGGTACCCTTGATCTCGCTCGACAGGCGCTGGCTTGATTCGGCCAAGGTCTGCAGGTTTCGGATCACGGCGTCTTGCACCAGACGCGAGGTGTCGAAGTGGGCGCGTTCCGCGCGGGTGTACTCGAAGATCCGGTCCAGGCAGTCGCTCATGTACGCCAGCAACACCCGGTCCGCTTCAGGACCCGGATTCACAGTGCCACGGCGCCTGCCACTACGCGCTCGCGCAGCGCCGGGTGCAGGCTCGCTTCGGTGACGACATCCACACGGCGGCCCAGCAACTCCTGCGCATCCAGCAACAGCCCACCCAACGCCAGGGCGCTGGTGCCTGGGGCCAGGGTCACCAGCAGATCAACGTCGCTATTGTCGCTGCCGTCGCCACGGCTCATCGAGCCAAAAACCCGAACACCTGTGACGCCGCGCCTGCTCGCCAGGGCCAGCAGGTCGGCGCGGTGCGTTTCGATCAACGGATGCATAAACGATAGTGTAGTCATACCGGACCTACGGCATACGAGTGGTCACAGCAGCAGCAATTCTTGCAGGTGCTGCTGGCTTCCAAACACCCTCGGGCAGTACGAACAAACCCGTTCTAGACAAAGGCCCGGAAATCCGGCTCGATTCGCTGAAGCTTTGGCTGCAAGTTGTCGCGACACATCCGAGCTGAAGTTTGCCCGCGCATCATGTTCGGACCGGCCCACGCCGGCCACTCGCGGCAACCTTAGCCGGCGGCTTCCGGGCGGCGGGGCGAGTGGCGGCACAAGGTCGCAAACGGGTTCAGATGGCGCCGAACCATACGTCAGCTTCCTGCCATGACTTGCCCTTCATTTCATCGGTGGCCCCAACAGGTCGACGGCCACGGGCAAGTGCGCTGCGAAAGCGGAAGTATGCTCGCAAGCGAATAGACTTGGGGCAACCCTTTCCCCTGACCTCCATGGAGATTGAAATGCAAAAACTGGTGGTACGTGGCTTTGCCCTTTCACTCGACGGCTTTAGCTCTGCGGCGGGGCAAAGTCTGGAACAACCGTTCGGTACGGACGGTCTTGCGATCATGGACTGGGCATTCAAGACCCGCACAATGAAAACCATGTTTGGTCAGCAAGGCGGCAGTACAGGAATAGATGACAGCTTTCTTGCAAAGGCCATGGAAAATATTGGTGCCAATATTCTGGGGCGCCATATGTTCGGCCCGGTGCGGGGGCCGTGGATGGATGAAGAATGGAAAGGTTGGTGGGGCCCCAACCCGCCCTACCACACGCCCGTTTTTGTCGTGACGCACCACGCGCGGGCGCCATTACCCATGGACGGTGGGACAACTTTTCACTTTGTCACTGATGGCATTGAGTCCGCATTGCAACAAGCCTTTGTCGCTGCGCAAGGGAAGGACGTGCGCTTGGGCGGAGGCGCGACACTGGTTCGCCAATATCTGAGGGCGGGATTGGTTGACGAGCTGCATCTCGTCATTACCAACAAATTGTTAGGGTCTGGCGAGCGCTTGTTTGAAGGAACGGACCACATCGCACGCGACTACGAATGCCTGGAAACAGTAGGATCTGAGACGGTCACCCATGTCCGTCTCGTCAAGAAGCATCGAACCTGAACACCCCCATGTGCATGCAAGGCGAATCGGCTTGAACGGACATGCTCCGCCTGAACGCCATTGCTCTTTGGGTTCGTCGCAGGCCTGGCTACTACTTCACCACCATGGCAGTGAACGGCCAGACATATGCCTGCAGCGTCACCAGGATTCCGACCAGGCTGGCCAGCGCCACCGAGTGGAAGAACACGTAGCGCAGGATGTCGCCTTCATGGTTGAACCACCGCGTGGCGGTGGAGGCCACCACGATGGACTGCGCATCGATCATCTTGCCCATGACGCCACCCGAGCTGTTGGCGGCACCCATGAGGTTGGGTGACAA
>JAYVRP010000749.1:0-4625 GCA_043776215.1 Rhodoferax sp.
CCTGATGGCCGTGGGCGGCGCCGCCTATCTCGTGAGCAAGGCCATCAAGACGGCCAAGGTCGTCGGATTTGCGGACCTGGGCATGGAGGCGATATACGAGTTCGATGTGGTCGACATGCCGGTGACCGTTGCAGTGGACTCGGGTGGCACCAGCGCGCACATCACCGGCCCGGCAGAGTGGGAAAAGAAAATTGCGACCGGTGCCTTCAAGAACATCCCGGTGACGAGCGCCTGAACTGCTGCGTCAGGCCAGCAGGCAAGCCGCCTCGGACTCCGGGCTCAGCCGGCGCAAAATCGGCGCTTCCTGCGCACAACGCGCAATTGCCTGCGGGCATCGGGTTCTGAATACGCAACCCGTTGGCGGGTTGATCGGCGACGGCAAGTCACCGTGCAGCAACTGGACCACCTTGCTGCGTTCGAGTGCCGGATCCGGAATCGGAATGGCCGACAACAGGGCACGTGTGTAGGGGTGCCGAGGCGCGGCGTAGAGTGCCTTCTTCTGCGCCACCTCCATCTCGTGCCCCAGGTACATCACGAGGATCCGGTTGCTGATGTGTTTGACCACCGCCAGGTCGTGCGCAATGAAGATCAGCGCCAGCCCCATGTCCTTTTGAAGATCCTTCAGCAAGTTGATGATCTGCGCCTGGATCGACACATCCAGCGCCGACACGGGCTCGTCACAGATGATCAGCCGGGGCTCAAGAATCAGGGCCCGGGCAATTCCGATGCGCTGGCACTGCCCGCCCGAGAATTCGTGCGGGTAGCGGTTGATCTGCTGCTGCGTCAGGCCCACCTTGCCCATCATGGCGATGACACGCGCCATCACGTCGGCATGGGACATGCCTGGATGGTGGGTCTTGAGCGGCTCGGCGATGATCTGGGAGATGGTCATGCGCGGATCCAGCGAGGCCAGTGGATCCTGAAAGATCATCTGCACATCTTTGCGCACATCGAGCCAGGCCTGTCGCGAGGCGCCCGCCATTTCCTTGCCGTCCCAGACGATGCTGCCGGATGTGGCCGGGATCAGGTTGAGGATGGCGCGCGCGAGTGTCGATTTGCCGCACCCGGATTCGCCCACGATGCCCAGAGTCTCACCCGGCTGCACGTCAAAGGATACGCCATCGACGGCCTTGAGCATGCGCGCGGGTGTCCATGGCCAGGCACTGGAATCACGTACGGCGAAATGCACCTTGAGATCGCGCACCGACAGCAGGGCAGCTTGCCGCTCAGCCATGCACCACCTCCGCCGGCAGTCGGTTGCGCACCTCTTCAGCACTGCGGTGACAGGCCCGCAGCACACCGGCGCGATGGGGCGAGCTTTGCAGCGTGGGAATGTTCACTTTGCAGGCGTTGTCCGCCATCGCACACCGCTCGCTGAACGGGCAGCCCCTGGGCAACCGCGCCATGTTGGGCGGCGTGCCCGGGATGGCCAGCAGGGTGCCATCCTCCTGGTCGAGCCGCGGGACAGCGCCGAGCAAACCAACGGTGTAGGGATGGGATGGGTGATAGAAAATATCATCGGCGGTGCCCTGCTCCATCACCCGGCCACCGTACAGAACGATGACCTGGTCACACAGGCCGGCCACAACGCCGAGGTCGTGGGTAATCAGCACGATGGCCGTTCCGAAATCGCGCTGCAACTCGCGCAGCAGCCCGAGAATCTGCGCCTGCACGGTCACATCGAGCGCGGTGGTCGGCTCATCGGCGATCAGCACTTCCGGCTCGCACAACAACGCCATCGCGATCATGACACGCTGACGCATGCCACCCGAAAACTCGTGTGGGTACATGTCGATGCGTTGTGATGCCTCCGGGATTTTGACGGCATCGAGCAACTCGACCGATCGCGCTCGGGCGGCGCGTCGATCCAGCCCCTTGTGAAACTGCAGCACCTCGGTCATCTGCCGCTCGACCGTCAGATACGGATTAAGCGAGGTCATCGAGTCCTGAAAGATCATCGCAACCCGGTTGCCACGGATGCGGTTGAGCTCGGAGCGCTTCATCGTCAGAAGGTCTTTGCCGGCATACAGGGCCTGACCACTGGCACGCCCGTTCTGAGCCAACAGCCCCATCATGGCCAGCACGCTCTGGCTCTTGCCAGATCCGCTCTCACCCACAATGCCCAGTGTCTGGCCACCATTCAACGAAAAACTGATGCCATTCACTGCGTAGACCAGGCCGTCACCGGTCTGGAACTGCACTCCCAGGTTCTTGACCTCGAGGAGACTCATGGGGCACCCGTCATGGAAAAGAACCCGCGAAGGCAATGGCAGTCGACAACGCCATGTCAGCGATCTTTGGGGTCGAGCGCGTCGCGCAACCCGTCGCCAATGTAGTTGAAGCAATACAACGTGACCGACAACAGTGCGGCCGGAAACAACAGCATCCAGGGGGAGATCTCCATCACGGCAGTTCCGTCGTGGATCAACACCCCCCAGCTGGTCATCGGCTCCTGAATACCCAAACCGAGAAAGGACAGTACCGACTCGGTCAGGATGACGCCAGGCACGGTGACGGTGGTATAGATCACCACCACGCCAAGCAGATTGGGCACGATGTGCTGGAAGATGATGCGCCGCGTCGGCACGCCCACGGCGCGCGCGGCCTCGATGAACTCCTTGGAGCGCAGGGACAAGGTCTGGCCGCGCACCACACGCGCCATGTCCATCCAAGAAAATACCGTGATGGTGATGACCACAAGGTAGAAGGCGCGGCCGAGAATCGTGACCATCAAAATAGCGATCAGCAGGTAAGGCACGGCATACATCATGTCCACCACCCGCATCATGAAAGTGTCTACCTTGCCACCGATGAAGCCTGCGGTCGCGCCCCAGGCGATTCCCAGCGAAACCGAAGACAGGGTGGCCAGCAGCCCCACCATCAGCGAGACCCTCCCGCCGATCAGGCTGCGCACCAGCAGGTCCCGGCCCGACTCGTCTGTGCCGAAGAAATGGGAATTCTTGAACGTCGGCGGAAGGCTCATGGCGTCCCAGTCTGCACTGTCGAAGGCATGTGGCAGCACCATGGGGCCAAGCAGGCAGCACAAAACCACAAACGCAAGCAAACACAAGCTGACGACCGCCGCCTTGTTACGCAGAAAACGCGCGCGTGCGTCCATCCACGGGCTTCGGCCGGGCACGGCCACTTCCACCACATCTCCAAGCGCCTGCACCAGGGAGTCCTGCCGGTTTTTCAGCAACATCCGGACGATCCGTCAATACCGGATCTTCGGGTCCAGCGCCGCATAGGCCAGATCCACCAGAAGATTGAACGTGACAGCGATCACGGTCACCAAGACCACCAGGCCGAGGACCAGTGTGTAGTCCCGATTGCCGGCACCATTGATGATGAGTTTGCCCAGCCCGGGCAGGGAAAACACCGACTCCGTCACCACCGCCGAGGTGATGGAGGAAATCGCCAGCGGGCCGATCAGGGAAACGACCGGCAGCAGGGCCGGTTTGAGCGCGTGGCGGAATATGACGATATGGGTGGGCAAGCCCTTGGCGCGCGCGGTACGGATGAAGTTGCTGTGCAGCACCTCGATCAGGCTGCCGCGCATGACTCGCCCGATGGTGGCCACATTGATGAAGATCAGCAGCGTCATCGGAAGCACCATGTACCTGGGCGCAAAGGCATTCCAGCCGCCCGAAGGCAGCAGCTTGAGCCAGATCGCGAAAACCAGTATCAACACCGGCCCGATCACAAAGGACGGAAATGCGTGCCCCAAATTGCCCACCAGCATCACCAGATAGTCAACAACGCTGTTCTGGCGCAAGGCGGCTAAAGTCCCGATCAAGACGCCAATCACCAGAGCAATCAGGATCGACCCGCCGCCGATGGCCGCCGACACGGGCAAGGCCTTGGCCACCAGTTCGTTCACCGACCAGTCCTCGTACCTGAACGAGGCGCCCAGATCACCGTGCAGCAGGTTGTTCAGGTAATGGAGGTATTGCTGCCAGAGCGGTTGGTCCAGGTGGTACTTGGCTTGAAGGTTGGCCAGCACGGCTGCCGACACCTTTCGTTCGGCGTCGAAAGGGCCGCCTGGTGTGGCATGCAGGAGCAGGTAGCAGACGGTGATGACTGCCAGCAAGGTTGGAATCGTTGCCAGCAAGCGCCGCAACGCGAAAGACCACATCAATGCTTGATGATGTAGATGTCCTTGGCGCGGTAGCGGTCGAGTGCGTTGGTATTGGAATAACCACCCACATAGGGCTTGACCAGACGCGGCACGGTGTATTGCAGCAGCGGAATCATGGGGTAGTCGTCCATGATGACCTTGGCAGCCTGGGTCAGCAGGGTCTTGCGCTTGGCCTGGTCGAGCGACTTGTTGCCCTCGTCGATCAGTGCCTCCGCCTTGCGGTTGCAATTGCCCTGGCTGTTCTGATCGGAGTCGCATTGCACCAGCGTCAGGAAGGTCGTGGCATCGTCGTAGTCAGCCACCCAGCCATTACGTGCCATCTGGTAATCGCGGTCGTTGCGCTTCTTGATCAGCACCTTGAATTCCATGGCCTCCAGCTCAAGGTCCAGGCCCAGCTTAGTCTTCCATTCAGAGGCGGCAAAAATCGCCATCTTCTTGTGGTACTCGCTGGTGTTGTAGGCGAACTTCATCTTGGTCCCGGGAGCCA
>JAYVRP010000750.1:0-4618 GCA_043776215.1 Rhodoferax sp.
TGGTGGGCCGAATCGGTCGATTCGCACCGCCGCCCGGACGCCCCGGTGGGGCCGACCGCGGGCCTGCCGCGCCTGGCGCAGATGCCGCACCTGCTGGTGCAAGGCGCGCTCCACCAGCGCCAGCTGGGGTTCCTGCCCGGCCTCCACCTTGCGCCATCGCCTCGCCGCCCGTGTTGGGCAATACCGCCCGCACGCCTATTGACCGGCCGTTCACGTCGAGCAAGGGATCGATGGCCTCCACCGTGGCCTTGAACACCCGACCCGGCATGGAGTCCAGTTGCAATTCGACGGTCTGGCGCAGTCGCAGCTTGTTCTGGAACCGCTCTGGCAAGCGGAAGTCGACATACATGCTGCTGGTGTCTTCGAGGTTGATCAGGTCGGCGCCATCCTTGACGAAATCGCCCAGATTCACGCTTCTTATGCCGACCGTGCCGTCAAATGGCGCCGTGATCGCCATCCGGGAAAGCCGTGCGCATGACAATGCAAGTTGGGCCTCCGCCACCTGCAGGTTGGCCGAACTCTCTTCCAGCACACGCTGCGCGACAAAACTCTGGGCCACCAACTCCTGGTTGCGCTTGTAATTGGCCAGGGCAATGGAGACTTGGGCTTTTGCCTGCTTGATTTCGGCGCGTTGCAGGGTGTCGTCCAGTTGCACCAGCAGCTGACCTTTGCGCACACCGGCACCGTCAGAAAAGCCCAGATCCCGCACTCGCCCGGGCACCTCGGGGCGCATCATCACACTCTGACGAGAACGCAAGGAGCCCACGGACTGCGCGTCATCGCGCAAAGTGGCGCGTTCCACGCGTGCTACCTCGACACCAGCGGCGCGTGGCATCGATGCAGTTGCCGCCGGGCCCGCTGCCCCGGAGGTTGCCACCGCCCCTGTGCCGGCCGTGATCTCCTTGGGCCCCTGAGGTTTGGACTGGTACCACCATGCGGCCCCGGACGCTGCCGCGATGCCCACCACGGCGACTAGTAAATACATCACTTTTGAGGCCATTCAATCTCTCTACTTCCAATTCGTTTGATCAATCGCAAATTCGTAGCTAAATGTAGCAGTCGCTACCGCATTCCCCTGTCGCGCGGTGGTCAGGCCACGTGGCCGGGATTTGCCGGCAAACCTTCATCGCATCCGCCCGTGCTGAACGCCCTGATTGGCGAGTGAGTCCGCCCGTTCATTGCCAGGATCACCGGAATGCCCCTTGACCCAGTGCCACTCGATCCGGTGTCCGGCATCTGTGACCAGCGCGTCCAGACGCTGCCACAAGTCCACGTTTTTCACCGGTTGCTTGGCCGCCGTGCGCCACCCACGGGCTTTCCAGCCGCCGATCCATTCGGTGATGCCTTTGCGCACGTACTCGCTGTCGAGGAACAAAACCACGTGGCAGGGCCGCTTCAGCGCAGTGAGAGCCTCGATCACCGCCGTGAGTTCCATCCGATTGTTGGTTGTGCCAGATTCACCTCCACACAACTCCCGCTCGGAACCACCAGCCAGCAGCAATGCGCCCCAACCGCCGGGCCCAGGATTGCCTTTGCATGCACCGTCGGTGTAAATACGGACCTTTTTCAATCAGCTCTCCTGTCAAGATCGCCTTGCAGCCTGGGTACGGACCCTCGGTTCGCCACCGACACCGGAGCCACGGTGCGCGTGGTGGGTGCTTTCCAGGGGCGCCCCATCAGACGCATCGCACGGACCCGTTTCACAGCCACCAGAAAATAGACCGCACCGAAGATGGGCCACCAGCGCGCGCCCGCCTGGTCCATCCAGGCAAAGCGTTCAAGCATCGGCTCGCTCTCAACAGCTGGCCGGTAACATCCAAAGCGGCCCGACTCCACTTCGAAACTCAACAGGCGCAACCAGTCGCGCATACGCCAATAACCAATGAATTCGCCCTCCCTGGGCAAGTAGAGCTGGCCAACACCAAAACGGCGATACAGATGCGCGCGCCGCTGGCGCAAGCCCCACAGGCTGGCCGGATTGACACCACAAATCACGACCTTGCCTTCAGGCACCAGAACCCGCTCCACTTCACGCAGGGTGGCGTGCGGATCGACATCGAGCTCCAGCGTGTGTGGCAACACTACAAGGTCCAGGCTGTTGGCTGGGAACGGCAAAGCGGAGAAGTCACATGCCAGGTCCACGCGTTGGCCGGCCGCCAGCGCCGATTGACCGGTTCGCGGGGCTGTGCTACCGTCGGTCGCGATGACGTCGGGCTTGTGCTCCGATTCAGGTGTATTGCCGGTGTTGGAAGCCAACCAGCGGTGGGGCATGCGGTTGGTCTTCAGTGCGTCAAGGGCTGGCAGGCCGAGTTGCAGGGCGTGGAACCCGAATATGTCGGCCACCACGCGGTCGAGTTGTTCCCGCTCCCAATCCATCAGGTAGCGCCCTTGGGGTGTCTGAAAAAAGTCCTGCAAACCTATAATCTCAACGCTCATGAACTTGAATCCGACACCCGTAACGGGCAAGTGATGCCCAAACACATGGAGAGCGCGCGCGTCGCGATGGTCAATACGTACCGTGGAATTGCCGATCCCTCACTGGTCTGGCGCACCAGTCGCGGCGCGGGACCGATTCTAGTCACAGCCCTTTTACATCACTGCGAATGAAAATTCTATCCCTGGCCTGCGTGGCGGCCCTTGTCATTTTGACCGGATGCTCCACCACTGGCAGTATCGTCGACAGCGCTGCGCCCCCTTCCACACCCAACTCCGACCGCGTGGCCCCTGCTTCTGCGGCTGCACCGATCGCCGGCGAAGCGCGCTCCCCGGTGCGCACCGGCACGATGCGTTCGGGCACCGGGCGTGCCCTGGAACCGTTAGCACCATTGGCTGCGAATCAGGCGGCATCTCAGGCCGTGGCCTTGCTGACGCCGCCGACCGACCTGTGGGAACGCATCCGCCGCGGCTATGGGATGCCCAATCTTGAAAGCGAGCTCGTCCAGGACCGCGAGCAGTGGTATGCGAGCCGACCCGACTACATGCTTCGCATGAGTGAGCGTGCGCGCAAATACATGTTTCACATCGTGGAGGAACTGGAGCGGCGCAACATGCCGACTGAACTCGCACTGCTGCCTTTCATCGAAAGTGCCTTCAACCCACAGGCGGTATCGAGCGCGAAAGCGGCGGGCATGTGGCAATTCATGCCGGCAACAGGCAGGTCGTTCGAGCTCAAGCAGAACGCGTTCCGCGACGACCGACGCGACGTGCTCGCGTCGACGCGGGCAGCCCTTGATTACCTGCAGAAATTGCATGGCATGTTTGGCGACTGGCATCTGGCGCTGGCAGCCTACAACTGGGGCGAAGGGAGCGTGGGCCGCGCGATCGAGAAAAATCGACGCGCCAACCTGGGTACCGGCTACCTTGACCTCTCGATGCCGGCCGAGACGCGGCTGTACGTTCCCAAGCTGCAAGCGGTCAAGAACCTGGTGTCATCTCCACAAAACTACAAGACCGCCTTGCCCGTCATTGAGAACCACCCGTATTTTCAGACGGTCACCATCAACCGAGACATTGACATCGCGCTGGCCGCCCGACTCGCCCAGGTCCAACTCGAGGACTTCAAGGCATTAAACCCGTCGCTCAGCCGCCCCGTGATCCTGGCCGCTGGCACGCCACAGATTCTCCTGCCTTGGGACAATGCCGCCGTGTTCTCCTCCAACCTGCAATTGCAGGCCGGCGCACAACTCGCCACCTGGACAGCCTGGCAGGCACCCAGCAGCATGAAGCCCTCGGAGGCGGCACAACGTGTTGGCATGTCCGAGCTTGAATTGCGAACCATCAACAACATTCCCACTGGCGTCCTGATCAAGGCCGGTTCGACCTTGCTGGTGGCGCGCTCCGCCACAATGCGCCAAGATGTCACCGAACATGTCGCCGACAACGCGCAGTTGACACTCAGCCCGTTGCCGCTTCTGGCGCGCCGAAGCGTGCGCGCCAGCAAGGGGGACACTGTGGCGAGTGTCGCGCGGCGCCATCGGGTCGATGCGGCGAGCGTCGCCGAATGGAACCAGGTCGCTGCGACAGCTACTTTCAAATCAGGGCAAGCACTGACGCTTTTTCTGCCCGCCCGCGCCAAGGGGACATCCGTGGCCGCGGCCACCGGTCCCGCATTGAAAAAGACCCGGGCCGCCAAAGACAAACCACTGCTGCTGGCAAAACGTTGACGGCCGCACTCAGGCGCGGAATTTGTCTTTCGCCTTGCGCGCAAACTCGTTGGTAAATGTTTTCGCCAGGTCAATGCGATCACTTGCAGACGCGGCATCGAGCCGAGCCATGGTTCGATGCACCGTGCGCACGCCTTCTTCGGGGATCATTCCGTCGGCAGAGATCACCTCACGCACCTTGTTGAAGGCCGCCAGGTAAAGCCCGCGATCCCCCAGCAGATAGGCCTCGGGTACCACCTTGATGATGTCGCTTGGCCCAGCGGTTTGGTGCCACTTCAATGCGTGCACAATGGCATTCGTGACGCCCTGGACCGTATTGGGATGCTTCTGAACATAGTCTGCCGTGGCGTAGATACAACTGGCGACGACGGGCCCGCCAAACAGATCCTGCGTCCCCTTGAGGGAGCGCGTGTCGACAATGATGCGAACTTCGGCCTTGTGTTCCAAAAGTGTCA
>JAYVRP010000751.1:0-4618 GCA_043776215.1 Rhodoferax sp.
GAACTGCTCGTCAGGGAAGTATTTGTGCAAGCGCACGTCACCGGTGCGGGCGTGGCCCTCCATACCCTCCAGCCGGGAAATGCGCGCCGCCACCTGCCCGACCGCACGCGATGCGTTGCGGTCCAGCCGTTGCCAGGTCACGGTCTTGATGAACTTGCCCACGCTCAAGCCCCCCGAATAACGCGCTGCGCCCCGGGTCGGCAGGATGTGGTTGGGGCCGCTGCATTTGTCGCCATAAGCGACGGTGGTTTCCTCGCCCAGGAACAGCGAGCCGTAGTTGCCCAGGTTGGCCAGCCACCAGTCGAGGTCACGTGCCATGACCTGCAGGTGCTCGCAGGCGTACCTGTCGCTCACCTGTACCGCTTCTTCGCGCGTGTCCACCAGCACCACCTCGGCATGGTCGCGCCAGGCCGCCGTGGCGGCATGCCGCGCGACGTCGGGCAGGGCGGCAATGTAGGAGGGCGCCAGTTCCAGCACCTTCTGGCCCAGCTCGCGCGAGGTGGTGATCAGCCAGACCGGCGAGTCGGGGCCGTGCTCCGCTTGCCCCACGAGATCGGCAGTCACGATGGCCGGGTCGGCCGTGTCATCCGCAATGATGGCCGACTCGGTGGGGCCAGCCACCACGTCGATGCCGACCCGGCCGAACAACATGCGTTTGGCTTCGGCCACGAAACGGTTGCCCGGGCCGACGATGATGTCCGCCGGTTTGCCGGAGAACAGGCCATAGGCCAGAGCCGCCACGCCCTGCACGCCACCGAGCGCCAGCACGGTGTGCGCGCCGCACAACTGCATCGCGTAGAGGATCGCTGGATGGATGCCCGCGTCCTTGTGCGCCGGGGTGGTGGCAACGATATGCTTCACGCCCGCGACGGCGGCGGTGCCCACACTCATGATCGCGCTGGCGGCATGGGCGTAGCGGCCACCGGGCACATAACAGCCGGCGGTGTTGCACGGGATCAGCCGCTGTCCGACGGTGAGGCCGGGAATCAATTCGACGGAAAACTCCTGCATCGAATCGCGCTGGCGGCGCGCGAAGTCCTGCACCCGGTCGCGCGCAAAACGGATGTCGTCCTTGACACCCGGGGTGAGTGCGGCTTCGGCCCGCGCGAACTGCTCCGGGCCCACCACGATGTCGCCCAGCCAGCCGTCGAGCTCAAGCGCATACCGCCGAGCCACCGCCTCGCCGTCAGACGCCAGCGCATCGAGCATGCCGCGTACGGTGCCTGCGGTGGAGGTGTCAACCGCCTGGGTGGGCGGATGGGCTTGCTTGAGGTAGACAAAGGGCATGGCAAAAACAGGCGGACAGTCAAGACAGGGCGGAGTGGCCAGTGACCGCAAATGTAGACCGGAGTGGTTCCTGCGCATAATGCCAGATAAGGATTGTCGATCAGGCCAGAATGCCTTGCCCGCCTGGCCGTGCCGACAACACGACGACGGGCGCGGCCATGTACAACACTGAGGGTTTGCCATGAGCCGAACTGCACGCACCAGCGACCTGATGTGGTTGCGCCTGTTCCGGCGTTTCGAAGCGGGGGCCGCCACCCGGCAGGGGCAATTGCGCGACATGCTGGTGCATGCCGTGATGGAGGGTTTCCTGGCGCCGGGGGCCGCCTTGCCTGGCAGCCGCGTGCTGGCACAGGCGCTGGGCCTGTCACGCACCACGGTCACGCTGGCCCTGCAGGCACTGGCGGACAAAGGGCTGGTCGTGAGCCGGCCACGCAGTGGGTTTTTCGTGGCCGACGCCTTTCAGGCCGCCATGGCGGGAGCCGCACGCGGTGCGGACAAGGGCCTGCCGGTTGGCGCGGCGGGCTGGCGTGAGCGCCTGGAGCTGCAGCCGAGCGCGCAGCGCAACATCGTGAAGCCGTCGGACTGGCAGCAGCAACCCTACCCCTTCATCTACGGCCAGTTCGATGCCAGCCTGTTCCCGTTCCGCGACTGGCGCGCCTGCACACTCGAATCGCTGCAGGCGCGCTCGGTCCGGCAGTGGGCGCCGGACCACATCGACCGCGACGACGATGCCCTGGTTGACCAGATCCATCGCCGCCTGTTGCCGGCGCGCGGCATCTGGGCCGAGCGCGACGAAATCCTGGTCACCAACGGGGCGCAGCAGGCGACCTTCCTGTTGTCGTTGCTGCTGGTGGGCCCGACCACCCGCGTCGGCATGGAGGACCCCGGCTATCCGGATGCGCGCAACACCTTTGCGCTGCGCACCCGGCATCTGCTGGCGCTGCCGGTGGATGCAGAGGGCCTTGTGCCGGGGGCAGCCGTCTCGCGCTGCGACTATGTCTACGTGACCCCCAGCCACCAGTGCCCGACCACGGTCACGATGTCACTGGAGCGCCGCCAGCAGCTGCTGACCATGGCTGGGCGCGACGACTTCGTTTTGATCGAGGACGACCACGAGAGCGAGCTCAATTTCTCCGGGCAACCCACCGCCGCGCTCAAGAGCCTGGACGGCGCGCAACGTGTCATCTACCTGGGCAGCCTGTCCAAGACCCTGGCCCATGGCTTGCGCCTTGGCTATCTGGTGGCACCCGCCGAACTGGTGCGCGAACTGCGCGCGCTGCGCCGCCTGGTGATGCGCCATGTGGCCACCAACAACCAGCAGGCGGCGGCCAACTTCATCGCGCATGGCCATCACGAGGCCTATGTGCGGCGGCTCAACCTGGCCTACCGGGAGCGTTCGCGCGCCGTGCACGACGCGCTGCGCCGCCATGCGCCGATGCTCGTTCCGGTGGCGGCGCGCGGCGGGTCGGCAGTGTGGGTCACCGGGCCGCCGGCGCTGGATGGCCGGGCGCTGGTGGCAGACCTGTACAAGTCGGGCGTGGTGGTGGAGCCGGGAGATGTGTTCTATGCCGCCGCCCGCCAGCACCGCAACCAGCTTCGGATCGGGTATTCGTCGATTGCGACCGACCGCATCGATGCGGGCATCCGTCTGCTGGCCGGGGCATTGGAACTTCCCGGCCGATGACGACTATCCGTTGGTTTCGCGCCTGTGCCCGGCGCCGTCGGCGCTGGCATCACAATCGACCCGCGCCGCCATCCAGGAACCGAAAGCAGTCCTACCTGCAATACCGGGTCGATCTGGGGGGCCTGGCGTTGATCGCGCTCGATACCGTCGTGGCGGACGCACCCCACGGCGAGCTCGACGCCGGTCGGCTCGACTGGCTGCAGGCACACCTGGACACGACCACCCCGACCGTGATCGCGATGCACCATCCGCCGTTTGCCACCGGCATTGCGCATATGGACACTATGGGCTTGTTGCGCGGCGCCACCGAACTGGAGTCGATGCTGCGGCACCACCACAACATCGAACGCATCGTGTGCGGGCACCTGCACCGCAGCATCCAGACCCGCTTCGCCAACACCCTCGCGTGCACCTGTCCCAGCCCGGCGCACCAGCTGACGCTTGAACTCAGGCCGGACGGGCCCGCGTCGTACCGCATGGAACCGCCGGGCTACCTGCTGCACCTGTGGCGCGACGGCCGGCTTGTCACGCACAGCGGTGTGTTGGGCGCATTTCCGGGCCCGCAACATTTTTGACGCGGCAGCGGGACCCTTGCCGGTGGGAGCTGGATCGTGACGTCGCCGGCGCTGCCGGACCTGTCGGCAGGGGGAACGTATGATGCCGTGACAGTGCCGAAGCGGCGCAATTTTCACAACCCAACACCATGACCAACGTCCAATTCGATTTCAGCAACTTCACCGCTTTGGTGACGGGAGGTGCCAGTGGCATGGGCGCGCAGGTCGCAAGCCTGTTTGCCGATGCCGGCGCCGATGTCGTGCTGGTGGATGCGAACGCCTCGCTGGCCGATCAAGCCGCCGGATCCATGGGAGCCACGCCGGTGGTCGGGGATGTCAGCGACCCGGAGTTCTGCAACCGGGTGGTTGCCAGCACCGTCGAGCGGACCGGGCGGCTGAATGCGGTGGTCAACGCGGCCGGCATCATTGCCCGCAAGACCGGCATCGAAACCAGTGACGCGGAGTGGCAGCGTGCCATGGCCGTCAACGCGGGCGGCGTGTTCTACATGGGCCGCGCCGCGGCGCGCCACATGCGCGCGCATGGCGGCGGGGCGGTGGTCAATTTCGGCAGCATCTGGGGTGAGCTCGGCGGCCCGGGGGCGCTGGCCTACGCGAGCAGCAAGGGGGCGGTGCACCAGGTGACCCGCACGTTTGCGCTGGAGCTCGCGCGCGACGGGGTGCGTTTCAACTGCGTGTGCCCCGGCGAGGTGGACACGCCGATGCTGCGCACCGCCGGCCGCTCGGTGCCCCTGAGTGATGCGCAGGCACTGGAGATGGGGCAACGCGTGGTGCCGATGGGCCGCCTGGCACAGCCCCAGGAGATCGCCCAGGTCGTGCTGTTCCTGTGCAGCGATGCCGCCAGCTACATGACCGGTGCGATGGTCTATGTGGATGGCGGCTACAGCACCCAATAGTGCGCGCAAGAGGCCACCATGCACTACCGCCCCTTTGGTCGAACCGGCCTGAAAGTATCCTCCCTGGTGCTGGGTACCGACAACCTGGCCAACCCGACACCGCAGGCGGAGAGCCTGGCCATCCTGGACGCCGCCGTCGCCGGGGGCATCAACCTGATCGATACCAGCAACAGTTACGC
>JAYVRP010000752.1:0-4605 GCA_043776215.1 Rhodoferax sp.
CCGCCGTTGGCGCCCATCACGGCCAGAATCCGGCCGGAGGCGCAACGCAGCGCGTCCACCATTCGCCGGGCCCTGGCGGCACTGGGTTATCAGGAGACCATCAACTTCAGCTTTGTGGAAGACCGTTGGGAGCATGAACTGGCCGGCAACCCGGCGCCAGTGAAGTTGCACAACCCCATCGCCAGCCAGATGAACGTGATGCGTTCCTCGTTGCTGGGTTCCTTGCTGCAAGTGCTGAAGTTCAACCAGGACCGCAAGGCCACGCGCGTGCGGGTTTTTGAGCTGGGTCGCGTCTTTCTGCGTGACCCCTCGGTTGGCACCACGGACAGCACCGTCGAGGGTTTTCACCAGCCGATGCGGGTGGCGGGCATGGCTTTGGGAGGCGTTGACGGGCCGCATTGGAGTGCCAAGGAACGCGCCGTCGACTTCTTCGATGCCAGCGGCGATGTGGACGCATTGTTCTCCCCCGTGAAGCCGGGTTATGAGCCCGCGCAGCATCCCGCGATGCACCCGGGGCGCTGCGCGAGGGTGATCGTCGATGGTCGCCCTGCGGGGTTTGTCGGTGAACTGCATCCCAAGTGGCGCCAGGCCTATGATCTGGCGGCCGCGCCCGTGATGTTCGAACTGGACCTTGGCGCGGTGCTTCAACGGCCGGTGCCGGTTTTTCGGCAGGTCTCCAAACATCAGCCAGTGCAGCGCGATATTGCAGTATTGGTGGCCGAGCATGTGACCCATGCCGCGCTCATGGGTGCGATCTGGTCGGCACCTACCGATGGGCTGCTGCGTGATGCGGTTTTGTTCGATATCTACCGGCCCAAGGCTTCATCGGATGCCGGCGCTGTTGTTAGTGCGCACCCGGGTGAAAAAAGCCTGGCGGTGCGCTTGACGCTCCATAGCGACGACGCTACGCTGACCGAGGAGCAAATCGACCATGCGGTGCGTGCGGTTGTCAAACAACTGTCGGCATCCATCGATGCTCGTCAGCGGGTCTGACATCGGCCGGCAGTTATTACAAGAGCGACAAAAGAGGGGAAGCATGGAATTTGCGATCGAGAGCCTGGAAACACCAGCGTTGACCAAGGCCCAACTGGCGGAGTTGCTGTTCGAGCAGATTGGCCTGAACAAGCGCGAGTCGAAGGACATGATCGACGCATTTTTCGATCTCATCTCGGCCAGTCTGGTGGAAGGCACGGATGTCAAGATCTCCGGCTTCGGCAACTTTCAAATCCGCACCAAGGCACCCCGGCCTGGGCGGAATCCGCGGACCGGTGAGGCAATCCCCATCCAGGCCCGGCGCGTCGTCACCTTTCACGCCAGCCACAAGCTCAAGGACCAGATCCAGGACGAAGGCAGAGCGGCGGTCTCCAGCTAGACCCAAGGCAAATATTTTTCTGCATCTGGCGCACAGACAGCCTTTGCATCTTGGAAGATCTTAGAGTAACCTCAAAGCTTTCTCGCCTACAGCTTTGATTTCAATGGGGAAAACTCTCCCGCTCATCCCGGCCAAACGTTATTTCACCATCGGTGAGGTGGGCGACTTGTGTGGCGTCAAGCCGCACGTGCTACGGTATTGGGAGCAGGAGTTCACACAACTGCGGCCGATGAAGCGCCGTGGAAACCGGCGCTACTACCAGCACCACGAGGTGTTGATGATCCGGCGCATCCGGGACCTGCTGTATGACCAGGGGTTCACCATCAGCGGCGCGCGCAACAAGATGCAGGAGTTGCTGCAAAACGAACGCGACAAACGCAAGAACGGCGAGGTCTTGCTGGAAGGCGTCGAGGTGATCGAGACAACCGAGGCCGATCTGGAAGATTTCGACGACACCGACATGGATACGCTTCACGACGCAGGAGCCGGCCAACTTCTGATGGTCCGCCGCGAATTGGCCGAGATACGGGACCTGTTGTCGGCCGCCTACTGAGTCTGGCCCTTTTTGCCCCCCTATAATGCGGGCTTCGGTGTGTGGCGCAGCCTGGTAGCGCACTTGCATGGGGTGCAAGGGGTCGAAGGTTCGAATCCTTTCACACCGACCAATAAAATAAAGGACTTAGCAGTGAAAAGTGCTGAGTCTTTTTTCTTTTCGGCGGCGATCTTCAGTTTTAGCCACACCTTTAGCCACACCGCGAATTTCGGCAATCAACGCGTGGGCAAATTGCTCGCGCAGGGAAGACCAAGCTCTTCGTATCAGTGAAGTCGCATGCCGTGGGCCGAATGCTGCGTACGCATCCCGATTCGGTGTTGCGCCAGTTGCCATCGCAATGACATTCGCGGCTCGCAACCCGCACCCCAGTGAATCTGGACCAGCTTGCGGCCCACCATCGCACGCTCAGATACCGCTTCTTGCGGCGGGTCACGACGAGTCGGTGGCGCGGTTGACCAAGTGTGGCGCTGCAAGATGGACGCTATTCGCGTTTGGCAGCGATGCTAACAAGGCGTTGGGCCCGGCACCGACTCCTACCCATACGAACCAGCCATTGGATAGGGACCCGAATAGAGGTTGTACCGCCAAGTCGATTCAAGTATCGCCATCGCGTGCGGGCCGGTAATTCCCAGCCGACCCCACTGGTCCATCTGTGACTCGATCGAATGCGCTACAGAGGGCGGATCTTGGTGATGACGTTCATGGCGCGACATGTTTCGATTGCCACCGTTGACAACCCCGCATGCGTGAACAATTGGGCCCGTGATGCCGAATCAGTGCCTTGTCCAAGCTCCAATGGCACCGTACAGGAGCGGCTCTTGATGGAAACATAGCTGCTTCCATCGACAGCCACGAGGTGACCACCATGTCTCAACCCAGCCAACGCGAGCCAGCGTTTCTGCGCCGCAAGGAAGTCCAATTCCGCACCGGTCTTGCGCGCAGCACCATCTATCTGTACGTCCAGCAGGGCACCTTCCCGAAGCCCGTGTCGCTGGGTCCGCGCGCCGTCGGTTGGCTCGAATCAGAAGTCAGTGCGTGGATCACCGAACGCGTCAGGATTGCCCGAGACCACCAGCGCGGCACGCTTTAGGCTGCCATGGCTGGCGACCGCACGCGGGCGGCGACACGGCCCGGGACGCGACCCATGCCGGGCAACTTCCGGCGATTTGCCTTTGACCGTCGCTTGCTGCCCACCCCTGCGGCCTACTACGCCGGCGAAGGCGTCAAGTTGCTCGGCCGCAGTGCCTGGCGCGATGCCGTTTGCCCATTCCACCAGGATACGAGCCCGTCATTGCGGGTGCGCATCGAGACCGGCGCATTTTGCTGCATGGCGTGTGGTGCGCGTGGTGGCGACGTGCTGGCGTTTCACATGCGCCGCCATGCACTGCAGTTCATCGACGCGGCGACGTCGCTCGGTGCATGGGCGGTTGCGTCATGACCAACACCCCGGAAACGCCGATGGACGCGGCGCGCCGGCTGGCCGCCAGCGCCCTGCGCAACGGCTTCCAGTTCGAGGCGCTGCACACCTACAGCGACCGAGAGGCGACCCCCCTTTACTGGCGCATCCGTGCGAAGCATCCGGTCACCGGAAAAAAGTGGATTCGGCCGATGCATCTCACCGGCAACGGGTACGAGTTGCGCGAGCCCGTGCGGCCCGCCAATGGCAAGCCGCTGTACCGACTGCACGAACTGGCATCCCGCCCCGACGAGGTGGTGATTGTCACCGAAGGCGAATACAAGGCGGACCAGCTGGCCGCGCTCGGGCTGCTGGTGACGACGTCGGGCGCAGCGGATTCGGCGGGCGTTGCGGACTGGCAGCCGCTGGCTGGCCGTGATGTGTTGATCTGGCCCGATAACGATGTGCCTGGCCGGCACTACGCCGATGCGGTATTGGCTGCGTTGAGGCCATTGGCTTCCAGGGTGAGGGTGATCGACGTCGACCTGTTGGGTCTTGCGCCCAAGGGCGATGCCGTCGACTGGCTGGCCAGCCACCCCGGGGCGAAAGCAGCAGATGTGCTGGCCCTCGCCTGTAAGTCGGATATGAGCATTGCGCTGGGCGACGATGGCGCAACAGTCGCCAGGTCCGAAGCAGCCCAAGCCGATATACACGCCCGGGCGGCCGACGACCCGATCAACACCTGCAGATATGGCGGGGGTCGCTTCGAGTTGACACAGCGCGGGGTGTTATTCACTGGAACCGACCACGAGGGCAACCAGAAGGCGCCGGTGTGGGTGTGCTCCCCATTGGGGGTCATCGCCAAAACAAGAGACAGCAAGAGCGGGGAATGGGGCCGGCTTCTCGAATGGTTTGATGACGACAACGTCAGGCACCAATGGGCCATGCCTTTGGAGCTGCTGGAGGGCGAGGGTACCGATGTGCGGCGCGAACTGGCCCGCCTGGGCTTGCACATCGCCACTGGCCGGGCGGCCCGTGATCTGCTGGCGGCTTACATCAAGGTGTGGCCGGTCGAGCAGCGGGCGCGTTGCGTCGATCGGCTCGGCTGGCATGGGGCGGTCTACACGATACCGTCGGAGTCGATCGGCGAAGCCGGCGAGCTGGTGGTGTTTCAGAACGCGCACGTGATCGAGCCCGCGTTTGCAACTGCCGGCACGGCCCAGGAGTGGCGCGATTCGGTGGCGGCGCTGGCAGCAGGAAACACGCGTGTGGTGTTCGCGGTCT
>JAYVRP010000753.1:0-4602 GCA_043776215.1 Rhodoferax sp.
CTTGATGGCCAGCGCGGCCGCGTTTTGCAGCGGCGGCATGAAATTGGCAATCGGCCCGGTGACGTCCATCAGGGCGCCGATCTTGGTGTCCTGCGCATAAGCGCCGAAGGCCAGCAAGGAAGCGGCAAGCGCAACCAGTAGTCGTTTTTTCATCAAAATCTCCGGTAGTAAAGGGGCAGACCAAGTGGGCGGGTGAAACAGGCCAGTAATAGTAGCCGTAAATGACGGGCTGGCTGCAAGCCCTTGCACATCGGTGCACCCAACGCAGACCGGTGCAAGAGCAGCGGGTAGTCTCCGCCGCCATGCCGATGCTTTGGCCCAGCGTGGGGTGCGGGTGGATCGCTTTTGCCAATGTCCACGGCGACAGCACCCGTCTCGACCGTCGACGCAATACCGTCAATCTTGGCGCCCGCATGCGTGTCGACCATGCCACCGCCGAGGATCTTGCCCTGGCCGCAGGCCTCGGGCGAACCGTCAAACAGAAGCTTGGTGATGCGCTGATCGCGGCAATGGCGGCCTAGTCTTCGGCGTCATGCGCATCGAAGTGCCCGTGCACCACGAAACCACGCGGCCGGCGCCTGCGCACATTGGCCTGAACTGGGCGCAGAACACGGATCTGTACGCCCCAAAAGACGAAAATGCTACGACCCAGTGGCCGTAGCGATATATTGGAAGCGGTTGTCGGAACCGCCGTCGAGGCGCACACTGCAGCCCGAGTGCGTATTGGCGCAGCCGTTGTGCTCCCCGCAATTTCGTTTCAAGGAGTCAGCGTCTATGTTGGTAAGTCTGTTGTACGTCAGCCGTGCCGTGGGTCCGCAGACCACGACGGTCACCAGTTCGATCCTCACCACGGCCAGATTCAACAATCCGTCGCTCGGCATCACCGGAGTGTTGTTTCAGGGCCAGGGGATGTACATGCAGTTGCTGGAGGGCGAGCGCAGTGCGGTCAATCGCCTGTATGCCTGCATCCTGGCCGACAAACGCCATACCGATGCAGAGATCCTGTTCATGGAAGAGGTTGCCGGGCGTCGGTTCGAAAAATGGTCCATGGCCCACGTCGTTCTGTCGGACCTGGACCCCATGGTGCTCATGAAGCACCCGGACTTCGACCCCTATTCAGCGTCTGCGCAAGGGGCGGCCCGGATGCTGGAGGACTTCATCGCCTCGGGCGTGAGGGTGGATGCGCCGGTGGTCTAAGCTGAAGTTCCGCGCCGCCGAAAGCAGGTTTTTTCTTGTGTGACGCTAGCGTGCGGTTGAAGACGGCGAAAGTAGTTGATGAAATCCACTCGGGCGAGATTTTGCTCGAAGACTTCATGAAGCCGATGGGCATCACGGCACGCCGGCTCGCAGCCGATATCGATGTGCCGCCGAGCCGTATCAGCGATGTGTTGAATGGCCGCCGACCAGTCACCGCGAACACGGCATTGCGCCCGGGGTATCTTCGTTGCCATGGACCCGCGTGGCCACACGCAGGCTCAACGACGGTGTGGCTCCTTGAATCCGTGTTTTCCAGCCGGCACCGGTTTGAAGAGCGCCGCAGCTACCCCGGCCACGCCATTCAGCTGGCCGATGTGGAGCGCCAGCGTCACCTGACCTTGCGCAGCACACCAGGGCCAGGATGATGGTTTCCACTTGACCAAATTCTATATTTCCATAAAAATGGAATCATGGAAGAAAAAACCGCTGTTCAGTCCCTCGCCGCGCTGGCCCAGGGCATGCGCCTGCGCATATTCCGGGCTCTGGTTGGCGCCATTCCCGAAGGCCTGACGCCGGGTGCCTTGTCTGCCACCCTTGATGTGCCGGCATCCACGCTGTCGTTCCACCTCAAGGAATTGATGCATGCCGACCTGGTGACCCAGGAGCGTGACGGCCGCAGCCTGATCTACCGCGCCTCCATCGACCAGATGAATGCGCTGCTGGATTACCTGACCGCCCATTGCTGCCAGGGCGCGGCGTGCGAGGTCGGGGCAAAGGTGGACTGCAGCGCCAAACCAGACTGAAGCTTTACCTACTTTGACACCCACCAGGGACCTTTATGAGCGAACCTATCCGCAATATTCTTTTCATTTGTACCGGCAATTCGGCGCGATCAATCCTCGCCGAGGGGTTGATGTCTCATCTCGGGCACGGGCGCTACCGGGCCTTCTCGGCCGGTAGCCACCCGCAGGGCAGCGTCAACCCTCTGGCCCTATCGACGCTGACCCACTTGCGCATGCCAAGTGATGGTTTTCGCAGCAAATCGTGGGGTGAATTTGCCCAAGCGGATGCACCTGCGCTCGATTTCGTGCTGACGGTGTGCGACAACGCTGCCGGAGAAGTCTGCCCGGTCTGGCCGGGTCAGCCGATCAGCGCCCACTGGGGCGTGGCCGACCCGGCGGCCGTGACGGGTTCTTTGGAGGAGCGTGAAAGAGCTTTCATGAACACCGCCCTCATCCTCAAGCGGCGCATCGATCTGATGCTGGCGCTGCCGCTGGAAAAACTCAATGCCATGTCCCTCCAACGCGAGATGGCGCAGATCGGCAAAGTGGGGACTGAATCACCATGACCACCCACATCCTCATCCTCTGCACCCACAACTCCGCGCGCAGCGTGTTGGCCGAAGGCATGCTGAACCATTGGGCCGGTCGGCTCGGCAAGGACGTGTATGCCCACAGTGCCGGCAGCGCGCCCAGCGGTCGGCTGAACCCGTTCGCGCTGGAGGCCCTGCACAACGCGGGCATCGACACCCACGGCTACCACAGCAAGAGCTGGGAGGCCTTCAGCGCAGAGGGCGCGCCGCCCCTGTCCATCGTCATCACGGTGTGCGACAGTGCCGCCGCCGAGACCTGCCCGGTATTTTTTGGTGGCAGCGGCGGCCAACCGGTCAAGGTGCATTGGGGCTACCCCGACCCGTCGAACGCCGAAGGCGGCGATGCGGGCAAACGCCGCGCCTTCGAGCTCACGCGCCAGGCGATCGGTTACCGCATGCTGCAGTTGTTGACCTTGCCACTGGAAAATCTGGACCGTGCCTCGCTGCAGGTGGCGCTGTCAGAAATCGCGAAGAACTGAACCCCATGAGCGCACTGACCAAGAAACTTTCTTTCCTTGATCGTTACTTGACGGTCTGGATCTTCGCCGCGATGGCCCTGGGCGTGGGCCTGGGATTTTTCGTGCCCGGCACCGAGGCCTTCATCAACCGCTTCCAGGTTGGCACCACCAACATCCCGATCGCGATCGGTCTGATGCTGATGATGTACCCACCCTTCGCCAAGGTGCGTTACGAAGAACTCGGTGACGTGTTTCGCGACACCCGGGTGCTGGGCCTGTCGCTGGTGCAGAACTGGGTCGTCGGCCCGGTGCTGATGTTCGGCCTGGCGGTGATTTTTCTGCCAGACAAGCCCGAGTACATGGTGGGCCTGATCATGATCGGCCTGGCGCGCTGCATCGCCATGGTGATCGTGTGGAACGAGCTCGCCGACGGATCGACCGAGTACGCCGCCGGCCTGGTGGCCTTCAACTCGATTTTCCAGGTGCTGTTCTACAGCGTCTATGCCTGGTTGTTCGTCACCGTGCTGCCGCCCCTGTTCGGTTTGACCGGGTCGGTGGTGGATATCTCGATCCGCCAGATCGCCGAGAGTGTGTTCATCTACCTGGGCATCCCGTGTATCGCCGGCATTTTGACCCGTGTGGTCCTGCTGCGCTTCGTCACCAAGCAGTGGTACCACGGGCATTTCGTACCGAAGATCGGCCCCATCACGCTGGTGGCGCTGCTGTTCACGATCGTGGTGATGTTCAGCCTCAAGGGCAAGCTCATCGTGACCATCCCGCTGGACGTGGTGCGTATCGCCATTCCGCTGCTGATCTACTTCGTGCTGATGTTTGTGGTCTCGTTCTTCATGAGCCGCAAGGTCGGCGCGAACTACCAGAAGTGCACGACCCTCTCGTTCACCGCGGCCAGCAACAATTTCGAGCTGGCCATCGCGGTGGCTGTGGCGGTCTATGGCATCAATTCCGGCGCCGCTTTCGCAGCAGTGATCGGCCCGCTGGTCGAAGTGCCGGTGATGATTGCGTTGGTGCATGTGTCCTTGTGGTTGCGCACGCGATTTTTCAATCCGGCGCAGGCCGCGTGAGCCACGTTTTTTGAGGCTTCCATATTTCCCGACAATATTTTTCCGTTCGCCCTGAGCTTGTCGAAGGGCTCGCCAAGGCCCTTCGACAAGCTCAGGGCAGGCGGCTTCGGCAAGCTCAGCCCCGGAGACGGTGCAGTGAAGTCGGGACTGGTCAATAGTGCCCACACCTGGAGCCTGCATGCCCGACCGGTTGTCTGACCTTCCCGGGATCGACCCCGTTCATTTCAGCGTGCCGACGCTGGCACAGTTGATGCCGGTAGTCCGCGCCACCCACGCCCCGCGTTTCCTGCTGTTGTACGGTTCACTGCGCGAGCGCTCCTTCAGCCGCTTGCTGACGCAGGAGGCGGCGCGCCTGCTGCAGGCCATGGGTGGCGACACCCGCATCTTCGACCCCACCGGCCTGCCGCTGGCCGACAGCGTGCCCGAGTCGCACCCCAAGGTGCAGGAGTTGCGCGACCTGGCGGCCTGGGCCGAGGGCATGGTGTGGTGTTCG
>JAYVRP010000754.1:0-4601 GCA_043776215.1 Rhodoferax sp.
AAGGACGGACCTCACCATGAACACCACACTTGACGCACTCGAAGCTGAAGTACTCAAACTGCCGCCGAACGACAGGTCACACCTTCTGGAGCGCTTGATCATCAGTCTGGATACAGATTCAGAGGTTGAGGAGGCCTGGGAACGCGAAGCCGACCGGCGAGAGGCAGAATTTCCCTACAAGGTCGTCTACAGAATACTTACACACGGAATTCAGATATTGGTTGTGCGACACCAATCCAGAAAGCCAAGTTATGGCGTGGGTAGACGGGGAGAAGTGTGGACTGTCAACGCCAGCAGTCGCGGATGCTTTTTGCGAAAGCCGTTATGCAAACAGCCGTCCCGACAAGAAAAGTCTCTCGCTCGACGTGCCTGTATGGGGGGAATTTCTCTTTTTTCATGATGTTGCTCGCAGTGGTTTGCCTGCCCGGGAAGCTACTTCGAAAGAGCCGTTGACCCGACGTCAGCTTCGCCCGGGCATTCGCCCCCTCTCGACTATGGAGGTTTCCATATTTCGCAACAAAATTCTTCCGTTCGCCCTGAGCCCTTCGACGTCGCTCAGGACAGGCCTGTCGAAGGGCTCGCGAGGGCTTCGACAAGCTCCCTTCGACAGGCTCAGGGCAGGCGGCTTCGACAGGCTCCCTTCGACAGGCTCAGGGCGGGCGGCTTCGACGGGCTCAGCCCGAACGGAGTAATGAGTTCTTGGAAGGCCAAAAAAAGACCGTTCGTCCTGAGCCTGTCGAAGGGCTCGCGAGGGCCCTTCGACAAACTCAGCCCGAGCGGAATGGGTACTGATGGAACAACAGCAGGCAAGAGTCGGGGCGCCGGCCGATCCCCGCTCTCGTTGCAAACATCACGGTACGCGTGGCCCCATCACAAAATCAAACCTTCCGGCTACCCGTCCAGAACCGTTCCCGCACGGCCTTCTTGTCGATCTTGCCGATGGTGCTTTTTGGTATGGCGTCGACGATCTCGACCCGCTCGGGCTGCTTGATGGAACTCAGTGCAGAGGCCTGGCACAAACGCATCAACTCGTCGGCCGAGGCCTGCATGCCGGGCTGGAGGGACACGACCGCCAGCACGGCCTCGCCCCACTTTTCGTCGGGAATGCCGACCACCGCGGCGTCGAGCACGGCCGGGTGGGTGTACAGCACTTTCTCCACCTCGCTGGGCGCCAGGTTGTAACCACCACGAATGATGAGGTCCTTGATGCGGTCCACGATGTACCAGTAGCCCTCGTCGTCGGTACGGCCCACATCACCCGAATGCAACCAGCCGCCGATCAGGGCCCGCGCAGTGCGCTCGGGCTCGCGAAAGTAGCCGCGCATGGTGTGGGGCCCGCCAAAGATGATTTCTCCAGTTTCGTCGCGTGCAACATCCACACCATCCGGTCCCACCAGGCGCACGGTGGTCGCATAGGACGCTTGCCCGCAGGATGCCAGCAGATGCGGCTTGTCATCGAGTGCCCGCACGTGGTCCTGCTTGCGCAGCAGCGTGCCGATAGACGCTATTTCCGCCATTCCATACAGCTGGATGAAGATCGGGCCGTATGTCGCCACCAGCGTGCGCAGACGTTCCGCGGGGATGGGCGACGAGCCGTACCCCAGCGTGGTGATCGATGCCAGCCGCTGCGGAAAATCCCCCGGGTCCTGCTCCAGCAGTGTTGCAAGCATGGTCGGCACCAGGAACGTGTGGGTGACCCGGTGGCGTTCGACGGTCTCGCACAAAGCATGACTGTCGAATCCGCGGCTTTCGGCAAAACCCACCGCGCCACCCGCCATGAGGGTCGGCACGATGGTGATGTTGACGCAGGAGTTGTGGGGGATCTGGATCAGGTAACGCGTCTGCGCGTCGATCTCGTATTCGAGGCACGCGACCGTGCCGTGCTGCAGGGCGGCCGCATGGTCAAACAGTATGCCTTTGGGTAGGCCGGTGGTGCCGCTGGTGTAGACGATCGCGAAATGGTCGTGCGGGAAGACCGTGTGCGCATCCGCCAGGAATGCGGCACTGGCGCTGGAGAGTTCGGCCTCGAAGCTGTCGGCACGGTCCAGCACCCGAAGCGGTATGCCGCGCCGCTTCGCCAGGCGCGTGGCCAGGGCCTCAAATTCGGGCTCGGTGATCAGCATACGCGGTTCGGCGTTGTCGAGCACTGCGTTCAGCTCGGACTCGGTCATGCGGAAATTCAGGCCCACGTAGACCAGGCCGGCCTTGACCACACCGACCATCACCTCCACCACCTCCATGCGGTTGTGCACGAGCAGGGCAACGCGATCGGCCTTGTCGAACCGGTGGCCATCGCGCAGCGCATGCGCCAGGCGGTTGCTGCGCTGCTCGAGCGTGGCGTAGTCCATGCTGCGCTCACCGTCAAACAGGGCGAGGCTCAAGGGTGCGCGTTGCGCGATCCGGGTGACGGCGAGTCCGACGTTCATGGTGCACAGATGGATGGTGGGAGCCTGGGGCGGGGGTGGCACACCTGCGCAGTCAGCGCAGTACCAGCGTGATGATACGAAACGCCGGCCCGGTACACACGTCAATTGCACGTCAATTGCATCGAATTCGTTTAAAATTTTTTTGACGCCTGCACGGCGTATCCGGCCCAAGCCCACCGTTGCGGATGGAGCGGCCCTACCCAGGCCCCATGGCCGAAAGAACCTCAATGACCTACGCCTACCCCGCCTACCAGTCCCTCAAGCTGGACCGTCCGGCCGACCAGGTGCTGCGCATCACCATGTCGCGCGGCAAGATGAATGCGATGGACTTCGAGTTCCACCATTCGATGACCACCATCTGGCAACACATCGAGGACGACCCATCGGTCAGCGCGGTGATCCTGACCGGCGAAGGCCGGGCGTTTTCCGCCGGCGGAGATTTTGCGCTGGAAGAAAAACTCGTCAACGAATTCGAATGGCGTGCGCGCATGTGGAAAGACGGGCGCAACCTGGTCAAGAACATGATCCATTTCTCCAAGCCGCTGGTGGCGGCCATCAATGGTGCGGCGGCGGGGGGTGGCCTGGCGGCGGCGTTGCTGTCCGACATCACCATCGGCGGGCGTTCCGCCAAGATCGTGGATGGCCACTTGCGGCTCGGCGTGGCGGCGGGTGACCATGCCGCCATCATCTGGCCGCTGCTGTGTGGCATGGCCAAGGCCAAGTATTACCTGATGTCGGGCCAACACCTGTATGCCGAAGAGGCTGAACGCATCGGGCTGATCTCGATGTGTGTGGACGACGACAAGTTGCAGGAAACAGCGCTGGAGGTGGCAGTCAACCTGACCAAGGCCTCCCCCTCCGCGATCCGCTGGACCAAGCTGGCCATGAACAACTGGCTGCAGATGGCCTGGCCTATCTTCGAGAACTCGCTGGCGCTGGAGATTCTGGGTTTCTCCGGGCCCGATGTGGTGGAAGGCCTCAAGGCCTACGAGGAAAAGCGCGAGCCGGTGTTCAACCCGGTGTCGCCGGTCTGACATGGAACCCACCACCATGGCGAACCCGCTGGACTTTTCCGGCAAGACGGTACTGGTCGTCGGCGGCTCCAGCGGCATCGGCAACGGCATTGCGCAGGCATTTCGCGCGCGGGGCGCGCGGGTCCACGTATGGGGCACCCGGGCGTCGGCGGCGCACTACCGGGCCGACGAAGGCTCGCACTTGCAAGGCCTGACCTATACGCGTGTCGATGTGGCTGATTTCGACGCCGTGCGGGCCGCACCCGCGCCGGACCCCCTGGACGTGTTGGTGTTGTGCCAGGGCACGGTCGCTTACGGCCGCAAGGAGTTCCAGATCGACACCTTCCGCAAGATCATTGACGTCAACCTCAACAGCCTGATGGCCTGCGCCGAGAAGTTCCGCGATGCCCTGGTGCTGCGCAAGGGGTCGCTCATCACGATTTCGTCAGTGGGCGGCTGGCGGGCCACACACGGCAACCCGGCCTATGCCGCCTCGAAGGCAGGTGCGATTCACCTCACGGCCACGCTGGCGAAGGCCTGGGCACACAAGGGCATCCGCGTCAACGGCGTGGCGCCGGGCCTGGTGCATACCAAGTTGACCGGGATCACCATCGACAATCCCGAGCGGCTCAAGGAGCGTGTCGATGGCATACCTGCAGGCCGGCTGGGCACCCCCGGTGATATGGCCGGTGCCTGCCTGTTCCTGGCCTCGCCGCTCGCGTCGTATATCTACGGCCAGACCCTTGCCGTGGATGGCGGGCGGATGTTGTGAGCAGCCAGCCCTCCCATGCCGCCCGCATGCAGCAGTGGGAACAATGGCTCGGTCAACACCACGAGGCCGCGCTGCAGCCGGACCTTGCGGTGGTCGATGCGCACCACCACCTGTGGGACCGCAGTGGGCACACCTACCTGCCGGAGCAACTGCTCCAGGACGCCCGGGGCCACCAGGTCGTTGCCACCGTGTTTGTCGAGTGCCAGACCGGTTACCGTGACAGCGGGCCGGAGCATTTGCGCTGCGTCGGTGAGACCGACACCGTGATGGGCTTGTTGTCGCATCGGCAGCAAGCTCCCGCGACCGATGTGTGTGCCGGTATCGTGGGCCGTGCCGATCTGGCGCTCGGTGATGGGGTCGATGAGGTGCTGGACGGCCACATACGGGCGG
>JAYVRP010000755.1:0-4593 GCA_043776215.1 Rhodoferax sp.
GGGCTACGACGAGAAGCATTCCTTCAACGGCTTGTTGCAGGTCACCACGGATGGCAACCCGTCGATTGGCGAGTCGTCCAAGGTAAGAGGCTTGTGGTATGCCGAAGCCGTGTGGGTGAAGGACGCACCTGGAGTGGGCAAGCTGTTGGCCGACTGGATGACCGATGGGACCACCCATCTGGACCATGCGCGCATCGACGTGGCGCGCACCTATCCCTACCAGCAAGACGAGAAATATATCCACGACCGCTGCTACGAAGGGGCCTTCAAGATCTACAACCCGCCGGTGCACAACCGCGAGCCCTATAGCGCGGCGCGCGGCATTTACAAGAGCCCGTTTTATGAGCGCGAAAAAGTGCTCGGTGCCTACTTCATGGAACTCTCCGGCTGGGAGCGCGCGCATGGGTATGCCAGCAACGAGCATCTGCTTGCGGTGTACGGCGACAAGGTGCCGGTGCGTGCCAACGAGTGGGACAACCGCCACTTCTGGCGCGTGTCGAATGCCGAACATCTCAAGATGTCGGAAGACGTTGGCATGATCAACATCTCGCACTTTGCCGAGTTCGATGTGCAAGGCCCCGATGCGGCCGAACTGCTGGAATACATCTGCGTGGCCAAGGTGGGCGGTGATACGCCGGTGGGCAAGGGCATCTACACCCACTTCCTGGACGCCCGGGGCGGTGTGCGTGCGGACCTGACGGTGCTGCGTCTGGGCCCGGACCACTACCGCGTGATTGACGGGGCTGACGCCGGTCACCGCGACCTGGTGTGGGTGCGCCGCATGGCGCAGGACCGGGGCGCGAATGTCACGGTGACGGACACCACCACGCAGTACGGGGGCCTGGGCGTATGGGGCCCCAATGCGCGCGCCACCATCCAGAAAATTGCCGACGAGCCCGAGGCCTGGACGAACGAGAACTTCCCGTTTGCGGCCCTGCGCAACCTCAAGATCAAGGGTGTGCCGGTGCTGGCCTTTCGCATCTCGTATGTGGGCGAGCAAGGCTGGGAGCTCCACTTCAAATATGAAGACGGCCTGGCCCTGTGGGATGCGTTGCACGCAGCAGGCGTCACCCCCGTGGGTGTGGAAACCTATGCCAACAGTCGCCGCATGGAAAAGAGCCTGCGCCTGCAAAACGCCGACCTGCTGACCGAATACAACCTGTTCGAATGCGACCTCGCCCGCCCCAAGGTGAAGGCCGCCGATTTCCACGGCAAACAGGCGCACCTGAAGTTTCGCGAGCGCGAGCATCAGTCGGCCACCCTCTGCACGCTGGTGATGCGCAGCAATATAGACCGCACTGGCGTGGCGCGTTACCCCGTGGGAACCTGCCCGGTGATGGACCCCGCCACCGGTGCCACGCTGATCGACTCTGAAGGCCGCCGCTCCTACACCACCAGCATTGCCTTCGGCCCGAGCATCGGCAAGAACATTGCTCTGGCCTACCTGCCGCATGCGTATTGCCAGGTGGGGCGTGAGCTGCAGATTCAGTACTTCGCGGATGTCTATCCGGTCACGGTCGAGGCGGTGGGGTATCGGTCCTTGTACGATCCGGAGAGCGTCAAGCCGCGGTCTTGAAGGCGGGCATTTCGAGCGGAGCTCGACCCGCTGAAGTACCTGATTGACGAGGATCGTTGATGCCCATCCAGCGTATCTCCACAGAAGCCATGCCCTACGTCGCGATGGCGGCGGCAAACTGCTTGAGACGCTGCCCGTCAGCCCGTGCCTCGGCCAGCAACTGGCTCCAGTCGTCCGGTGGGTGGCCGCTTTCCAGCATCTTGCGGAACACCCGGTAGGCGTCGTCACTGCTCTCGTAGGCGCGTTTGGTGTCCGCGTCATTGACCCACGCGAACACGATCACTTTGCTGGGCAAGTGGTAGCGGAAGAACAACCGATACTGCTGGAAGAACTTCGCGCGGAACCAGTGTTTGTGATCGTCACCGAGCGTTCCGCCTTGGCGGTACTCCGGTCGGGCCGGATCTTGCGGGACTACTTCGAAGGCCAACTTCGTGATCGCCGCCAGTCGCTTGCTGGCGTTCTTCTTCACGTGCCCGACCGGGTCCTTCTGCTGAAGGGCCTCGACCTGCCGTGCCAACGCTTCAATCTGTGCGAGGAACAGCGGATGCGCAAAGACAGTCCAGCCGTGGATGACCAGGGGCGCGGGTTTGCTTGGACTCATTCATCGTCTGCCGACAGGACGGTATTGAGATCGACTTCGACGCCACCGACCAGCGACTGGAGCCGTTGGACGAAACCAGCATCCACGGCCTGCAGCCGTTCAGGATGGCTGACAATGTCTCGGGCCAAGAAGCCCAGGAACTGCCTGAGCACCGGGTCGTCACCCTCGCGTGCCTCTGCGCGGGTCAGCACCACCTCGCCGCTAGCGCGGATGGCATAGTGGATTTTGTCGCGCTTGCCAAGCCGAAGGGCGCGACGCACGGTTTCCGGCACTGTGGTCTGGTAGCGGTCGGTCAGCGTGGATTCAACTTCGAGGGTGGTGGGCATGGTGCTCTCCTGGCAAGGGGTGGACGCCTCCCATGGTAATGCAATCGCCTTGTCAGGTCAATGGAAATGCATTGCCTATGATTGTTGCCGCTCTGTCGGGAGTGGCGGTTCTCCAGTGGGTGCAAAGGCGTTGCCGTTGTGCAGGTGCCAGCGGAATCGAGTCAGAACTACCGCTGCCACGCAATTGCAGCAGCTTCTGAACTCACGCAATCTGAATGATCTGGTTAAGACGCTCGCGCACCTGCTCGAAAACCTCGGCCGGCAGTATTCCAATGGGATGCGGCTTGGCTGCGCGTAGCCGCCAGTCGAACGATTTCGGTTGGTGGCACAACACATAACTTATCTGTCCTGCCTTGCGGCCGCTTGCGAGGCCGACAGCGACCGCAAACGGGTTGTCCGCGTGGTACTGCGCAGTCGTCATCGGCAAGCCGATGACCAGCGAAGTTTTTTCGTTGAACGCACGTGGCGAGAGAACCAGGAAAGGATGCACGTCGCGCATTTCTCGCCCGACCTGGGGGTTGCAGTCGATCCAGACAATACCCTGCCGTTCGGGAACCCAGAGCGAACGCGCTGCCTTCGTCGGCGACCCAATGCCGGCGCTTTTCACCACCGTTCGGCCCCCAGCGTGGAGCCGGTGGTCATGGATTCGCCGCCATGGCGTTCCGGGTCAAACAGGGCCAGGCGCTGGGCGAGCGTCAGCGGGACATCGTCCAATGGTGTGATGAGAACCTGGCCTTCCTGAACGGACAGGCGTACCCGCTGGTGGACGCTCAGCCGGGCTGCGCGCGCAATGGTTGCGGGCAAGCGCACTCCGAGATTGTTGCCCCATTGCTTGATGTTCAGAACGACTTCGTCCATGCCGTGCACTCCATGTGTTTAAACAAGTATAAACTCAAATCGCAATGCTTTCGGTGCCGTGCCGCGTGATCCTTTCAGTGTTTGGCGTCGATGCAGGAGTGGCGCAGTCGAAGGTGACGGCGGTGAAATGCAAATGCCCCTTTCCCGGAAAGCCCGGGCTTGAACGCGCTTCATCACCGCGCTTGCATGCCCAGTCAATTGGAGGAGCCAGTGGGCTTATCGAGGTTGTCGGATTTCACACCGACCACCCAACCCTTCCCGTCGGGCCGGTCGAAGCGGCTGCAAAGCGCAGGCATTGGCTAACGCGCCAGCACCCCACTGGCCACGTAGACACCCCCGCCGATCAATGATTCCACGCGCAGGTCCGACATCAGCGCTTCGAGGTGACTCCAGGGCTTGCGCAGCCCTTCGAGCGAGGTGACCGAGTACAAGGCCGCCGGCCATACGAACAGATTCACTGGCACCGCCCACGGTGGCGCCCATTTCAGGCCCGAGGCCACCACCCGGGCTCGCGGCTCCAGATGGCGCGCAATATGGGCGACGGCGTCGCTCGCACGCAGGATGTCGTGGGTGAAATGAAACAGGGCGGCGCTGGCCACCACCCGGATATTGGCGGCTTGCACCGATGCGCAGACCAGGGTGACGTTTCTCCAACGGTTCTCCGCCACGCGTTGGCGCGCTCGCGCGATCATCTCGGGGCTTTGCTCGATACCGACGATGCGGCCTCTGGCGCCTACCGCCTGGCGCAACAAGGGCAGGCTGAGCCCTGTGCCACAACCCACGTCGAGCACGGTATCCCCGCGTTTCAGCGCGAGCAGCGCAACGGCGCGTTGCCGTACCGGCTCAAGCAGCGCCAGCTCCAGGTCGTAGAGCCACGCGCGCCGCCGGTACTGCGCCAATGCCAAGTCGCGATCAGGAGCGTTTGCGGGGCGGTGGGCCTTCGTCATACAACACCTGGTGGCAGTGTCCGTGGCCGCATGGCGCCTCTAGCTGCGGCTACAACAACGACAACACCCAGCCCGGGAAGACGGCCACCAGGATCGCCGGCGCCAGGCACAACACACACGCGGCCAGCGCAAGTGCGCGTGGGGGTGCTTCACCCGCCACGGTGCTGTCCGGCGGGCTCATGAACATGGCCTGGATCACGCGCAGGTAGAAGTAGATACCCAGGTAACTTCCCACCAGGCCCAACACGGCGTACAGCGTGAAGCCGGCCGCCATCACCTCGCGGA
>JAYVRP010000756.1:0-4585 GCA_043776215.1 Rhodoferax sp.
CCGGGTACTGCGAACCATGGCGGCGGAATTCATGCAGCAGTTCCGCGTCCAGGTGGTATTCGCGCACCTCCTGCCGGTCGCGGATCATCCGGGCACACAGCTTCATTGCACGCACATGCCCAGCCGCGCTGATCTGTGCCGCCCTGCGCATCGTGTCCTGCTCGTGGGCATCTTTCACGAGCCGCATTTCGTCGAGCGGGCCGCACAGGTCACCCAGTTGCCCGGGGCACGACGCTCCGGCGCGCACTTTTGTCCGCACACTCGCCAGCCACCCGTCCACGCGGGACTCCAGCCCTTTGTGGATGCCAAACGGAAACCAGACCCGCTCCTTGCCGTCCAGCAGTTTGGGCATCTGCGCATCGATCTCGGCGACGGAAAAGGCGGAGTCAATGCCAAGTGCCGACGGCGCGCCGGCCGGTCCCAGCCGGTAACCGTCCCATATTTCGCGCTCTGCATCCTTGGGTTGGCAAAACAGGGTGGTCCGGCCGTCGCTGGCAATCACCAGCCAGGCCCCGGGTTCGGCAAACCCGCTCAGGTAGTGAAAGTAGCTGTCGTGGCGGTACAGGAAGTCGGTGTCGCGGTTACGCGCCTGCTCGGGTGCCGTTGGCATGATCGCGACGGATCCGGCTCCGAGGCTGGCGGCCAGAGCGGCGCGCCGCGCCGCATGGATGGAGGTGATCATGGTGGTCTCGCAGTGATTTGTCAGGTCATTCCTGAGGCCGGACTACGCAACGTCGGCCGAGGGCAGAAAGTGGGTTGGCTGCCAGTGTATGCCGAGCGCGACGGCACCACCTGGTACGACCCTGTCCACCACCATAACGTCTTGGATGGAGGTCTGCAGCATGCTGTCCTGCCCGATGGGTTCGACCAGGTCGACGGTACCAGCCAAATGGGGCGCATCTTCCCGCGCGACACCCGGCAAACAATGCCGCGTGGGCGCCGCCATTGATGCCTCCAAGTCGCGCGAACAAGCCCAGCGCCAGCGGCAGGTCGCGCTATTGGCCTGGGGACTCACCTTGTGTCCTCCAGACGTGGTGCAGTACATGCATTGCGATCCGGTAACCCGAGCCACCATCGTCGATCAGACTGCCGTGTCCGCCGACGCGGTGCGTGTCTCCAGCGCAGTCGATGAATACCATGATCGACCCGGGACCTGCGCAAATCGGGCCATCCGCGCCTGAGGCAGAGCAGGACGGGCGGACAAGCGCAACATCGGAGGTGACCGGCGTGTGGCCTGCGCGCAGGCCTTGCGCACGCCACCGGGCATTCCGGCTTCAAGCTGATGCGCTCACGTGCAGATTGTCCGATGGGTCAAGCATCGGTATTCATTTATCGGCATTCATTGGGTGGTGCATTTGCACGCTGGCTGCCAACCAATTGAATGCCATCATGGTTTACGCGGCGGCCATCGCCCGGCGGTGGTCGCGACGCTGTGCCTGCTGGCTGGGCGCGCCTGGGTCGAAAGGTAAAATCCCGTCGAAGCGCCCCTGCGGCGCCGTTTCTCCCCACCCAGCCAAGCCCACACCATGACAACTCCCCAATTAATGGCCAACGCCATCCGCGCACTGGCCATGGATGCCGTGCAACAAGCCAACTCCGGCCATCCCGGCGCGCCCATGGGAATGGCCGACATGGCAGTGGCCCTGTGGGGCCCTGGCGTCGCGGGCGGTGTTCCGTGCGGGCATCTCAAGCACAACCCGCGCAATCCGCACTGGATTGATCGCGACCGCTTCGTGTTGTCCAATGGCCATGCGTCGATGCTGCTGTATGCCTTGCTGCACCTGACCGGTTACGCATTGCCGATGTCGGAGTTGAAAAAATTCCGGCAACTCCATAGCAAAACCCCCGGCCATCCCGAAACCGGTCTGACACCCGGCGTGGAAACCACCACCGGGCCGCTTGGGCAGGGCCTCGCGAACGCAGTGGGCATGGCGCTGGCGGAGAAGCTCCTGGCCAGGGAGTTCAACCGCGAGGGCTTCGAGATGGTCAACCATGGGACCTATGTTTTCATGGGTGACGGTTGCATGATGGAAGGTATCAGCCACGAGGTGGCAGCCCTGGCCGGTACTTGGAAGCTCCACAAGCTGGTAGCCCTGTACGACGACAACGGTATCTCGATCGACGGCCCGGTGGCGCCCTGGTTCGCCGACAACACGGCCCTGCGTTTCGTGGCCTACGGGTGGAACGTCATCGGCCCGATCGACGGCCAGGATGCGGCCGTGGTGTCCAAGGCACTGGCCGATGCGAAAAACTCGGCAGAGCGCCCCACCCTCATCATCTGCAAGACCCGTATCGGTCAGGGCAGCCCCAACCGCAGCAACACCGCCAAGGCCCATGGCGAGCCCCTGGGCGCCGAGGAAATCAAGCTCACGCGGGAAGCTTTGGGCTGGGACGCTCCACCTTTTGTAGTGCCCAAGGACATCGCCGCTGCCTGGGATGCCAGAGCAGCCGGTGCCGAAGCGGAAAAGGCGTGGAATGCGCAACTGGCAGCCTACAAGACTGCCCACCCGGCATTGGCGCGTGAGCTGGCGCGGCGCATGAAGGGGGATTTGCCCAAGGCATTCACCCAGACCGTGGTCGACACGGTGCTGGCGGCCCATGCCAAGGCCGAAACCGTCGCCTCGCGCAAGGCGTCACAGCTGGCACTCGAAGCGTTCACGGCCGCGTTACCGGAAATGCTGGGCGGGTCGGCCGACCTCACCGGCTCCAACCTCACCAACACCACGTCGACGCCGAGTTTGCGATTCAGCGCGAGCGGAGAAGTCGTCCAGACAACCGATGCAAAGGGAGATGCGCAGGGCGGCCGACACATCAATTACGGAGTGCGTGAGTTCGGCATGGCGGGCATCATGAACGGGATCGCCCTGCACGGCGGATTCATTCCGTATGGCGGCACTTTCCTGACCTTCAGTGATTACAGCCGCAACGCGATCCGCATGGCCGCCTTGATGAAGCTGCGGGTGGTCCATGTATTCACGCACGACAGCATCGGCCTAGGCGAAGATGGGCCGACGCACCAGTCGATCGAACACGCTGCGTCGCTGCGCCTGATCCCGAACCTGGACGTCTGGCGCCCCGCCGACACGGCCGAGACGGCGGTCGCCTGGGCCGTGGCGCTGCACAACACAGCCCGGCCCACGGCGCTGCTGTTGAGCCGCCAGAACATCAGCTACGCGCCGAAGGGACACTGTGAGGCGGCGCCTGACGCCGCCGGTCTGGACGCCATTAGCAAGGGCGCCTACGTGCTGGCCGAACCCACGGAAGTGGGCTTGCGCAAACGCGCCCAGGCCGTGATCGTCGCCACCGGTTCGGAAGTCCAGTTGGCGCTGAAGGCCCAGGGGCTGCTGGCGGGGCGAAAGATCGCCGTGCGGGTGGTCTCGATGCCGAGCACGACCACGTTCGACCGCCAGTCGGAGGCTTACAAGACCGAGGTGTTGCCGGCGGGAATTCCCCGCATCGCCGTCGAGATGGGGGTCAGCGACGGGTGGTGGAAATACGGCTGTGCCGCGGTGGTCGGCATCGACACCTTTGGCGAGTCGGCGCCGGCGCCGGCACTCTTCAAGCATTTCGGGTTCACGCCGGAGAACGTCGCGGACACGGTTCAAAAGGTGCTGGCCAGGCGCTGACGCGCCTATGGCCAGAGGTCTGACATTCACAACCATCGGAGAAAGAAGCAAATGGCTATCAAGATTGGTATCAACGGCTTTGGCCGCATTGGGCGCATGGTGTTCCGTGCCGCCATCCAGAATTTTCATGACATCGAGGTGGTCGGCATCAACGACCTGCTGGAGCCGGATTACCTGGCCTACATGCTGCAGTACGACTCGGTGCATGGCCGTTTCAAGGGGGACATCGCGGTCGATGGCAATGTGCTGTTGGTCAATGGCCGCAAGATCCGTCTGACGGCCCTGAAGGACCCGTCCGAGCTGAAATGGGGTGACGTCGGCGCCGATATCGTGATCGAGGCCACCGGATTGTTCCTGACCAAGGAGACCGCGCAGAAACACATCACCGCCGGTGCCAGGAAGGTGATCATGTCCGCGCCGAGCAAGGACGACACGCCGATGTTTGTCTTTGGTGTCAACGACGCCTCCTATGCCGGGCAGGCGATCATCTCGAACGCCTCCTGCACCACCAACTGCCTGGCGCCGGTCGCCAAGGTGCTGCACGACAACTGGGGTATCAAGCGCGGCTTGATGACCACCGTGCACGCGACCACGGCCACGCAGAAGACGGTGGACGGCCCGTCCAACAAGGACTGGCGTGGTGGCCGCGGCATCCTGGAGAATATCATTCCGTCGAGCACGGGCGCGGCCAAGGCCGTCGGTGTGGTGATCCCGGAACTCAACAAGAAGCTCACCGGCATGTCGTTCCGTGTGCCGACCTCCGACGTGTCGGTGGTCGACCTGACGGTCGAATTGAGCCGCGAGGCCACCTATGCCGAGATCTGCGCAGCCATGAAGGCGGCGTCGGTTGGTGCCATGAAAGGCGTCATGGGTTACACCGAGGAGAAGGTGGTGTCGACCGATTTCCGCGGCGAGAGCTGCACCTCGGTGTTTGATGCCGACGCCGGCATGGCGCTGGA
>JAYVRP010000757.1:0-4573 GCA_043776215.1 Rhodoferax sp.
ACTGGAAGAGGCATGCGCTGAATGGGATGCCGTGCTGCAAGGGCCCGACCCGCTGGCCGCACTGGAACACCAAGCCGACAAGCTGGGCTTGCTGGGCCAGACCCGCCTGACCGATGGCACCAGGAAGGGCCAGACCACGCCCAAACATCCCTTCTTTGGCATCGCACAAACCTTGCTGGACGTGCTCGAAGCATCAGAGCAGGTGCTGAAGCTGGCCCGGCTTCGTTTGCTGCGCGACCTGCTGCACGACGCCAGCGGCGCCCTGCGCGAAGGCAAACGCACCCGGCGCGTGGTGGCCTTCGACGACATGTTGTTCAACCTGCACGCTCGCCTGCACGGCGCAGACTCGCCCTGGCTGGCACGTGCACTGCAAAGCCGTTTTCCGGCCGCGCTGGTCGATGAGTTCCAGGACACAGACCCGCTGCAGTTCGCGATCTTCAAGGCGATTTATGGCGCCGGTGATGCCCCGTTGTTTCTGGTGGGCGACCCGAAGCAGGCCATCTACAGTTTCCGCAATGCCGACCTGCACACCTACCTGCAAGCGCGTGAACAAGCCTCCGCCGAGTACACGCTGGTGGAAAACCAGCGCTCCACCGGGCCGCTGATTCTGGCCCTCAACGGCCTGTTCGAGCGCAACTCCCAGGCCTTCATGCTGCCCGGGCTGGACTACCGGGCCGTGGCTCTGGGCGCCAAGCCACGCCAGGTTTTGCAAGACCCTACGCAGGCCCGGGCGCCGCTTCAAATCTGGACTTTGCGCGACGACCCGGCTACCGCCACGCCGCTGCTCAAGAAGCAGGCGCAGCGGTCGGTGGTGGGTGCGACCGCAGCAGAAATCGCACGGCTGCTGACTGCGGCGCATGCCGGCCAGATCACGCTTGATGACGCACCCCTGCGAGCCGGTGATATCGCCGTGCTGGTGCGCAGCCACGCCGAAGGCAGCCAGGTGCGCCAGGCTCTGGCGGCATTGCGGGTGGGCAGCGTCGAGTTGTCGCAGTCGAGCATCTTTCGCAGCGCGGACGCAGAAGAACTGGAACGTGTGTTGGCCGCCATTCTCGAACCAGCCCGGGACAAACTTTTGCGCGCGGCCTTGTCCACCGAACTGATGGGGCTCGATGCGGCGGCCATCGACACCTGGGGCGGCGACGAGCGCGCCATGCTGGCCACGGTGCAACACTTCGCGGGACTGCAGCAGCTCTGGCTGCGGCGCGGGGTCGGGGTGATGCTGCGCCTGTGGATGCAGACCGACCAGTTGGCGCGCCGCATGCTGGCGCGGCCCGACGGTGAGCGGCGCCTCACCAACCTGCTGCACCTGATCGAGTGCCTGCACCAGGCCGGTGAGGCCCACCCCGCACCCGATGCCTTGCTGCGCTGGTTTCAGACCCAGCGTGGCGATGAACGCAGCGACGATGCCTCGCAGTTGCGGCTGGAGTCGGACCAGAACCTGGTGCAGATCGTCACCATCCACCGCGCCAAAGGCCTCGAGTACCCGATCGTGTTCTGTCCGTTTCTATGGAATGGCCGCACGGGCGGTTTCCCCGACGGCCTCGATGGCGTGGAGTACCACGGCGAAGACGGCGACACATTGATCGACTATTGCAAGGACTTCGATGGCGAATACGACGAGGCTGGCATCAAGGCGCGCAACAAGCTGGATGCATCGGCAGAGTTTCTGCGCCTGCTCTATGTGGCACTGACGCGTGCGGTGCACCGCTGCGTGCTGGTGGCGGGCTGTTACGTGAACAAGGTCGGGCGTGGCACCAGCGCCAACGAGAGCACACACAGCCTGCTGAACTGGCTGGTGGCCGGTGCAGGCTTGTCGCCGCAGGCATGGTTCGAGCACAAGAACAGTGTGGCCAGCATCGGGCAAGCATGGGAGGCACTGGCTGCGAAACATGGGGATGTGCTGGAACTCTCGCCCCTGCCTGTGGCCACCGGCCTGCCCGTGCCTGCTGCCACGGGTGCCCGGGACGCACTGGCGGCCCTGCCACCACCGGCCCATCCCCCCTGGGGCTGGTGGATCGGCAGCTACAGCGGCCTGGCCCATGGCGCCGTGCACGAACGCGCCGCGATGGACCACGACCTGCGCGTTCCAGCACTGGACCAGAACGCGATGCCGGTCTCGCTGGACGAGGCTGCGGTGCCACCGGACGACATTTTGCGTTTCTCGCGCGGAGCCGCCGCCGGGGAATGCCTGCATGCCGTGTTCGAGGTGATCGATTTCACCGAACCCTCCAACTGGCCGGACGCGGTGGCAGTGGCCTTGCGCCGGCTGCAAACTGGCGCAGTGATTGGTGCGCCGTCGGCCCTCGCACCGGCCGCCGGTTCACCCGAGCGCATGCTCGCAGGCATGTTGGCCGATGTGCTCCACACACCGCTGCCCATCGGCACTCCGGAGCCGCTGGTGCTCGCCCGGTTGCCGCTCGCGCGCCGCTTGACCGAGATGGAGTTTCACCTGCCCGCGCATCGTCTGCAAGCCGATGCACTCAACAGCATCCTCGCGCAACACGGTTATGCCGTGCCAAGGCTGGAGTTCACGGCTTTGCGTGGGTTTCTCAAGGGGTTCATCGACCTGGTGTTTGAGCACCAGGGGCGTTATTTCATTCTGGACTGGAAGTCCAACTACCTGGGCGCCACACAAGGTGACTATGCGCAGGAACCGATGGCACGTGCCATGGCGCAACAGGCTTATCACCTGCAGTACCTGCTCTACAGCGTGGCGCTGGACCGCCACTTGCGCCTGCGCGTGCCCGGGTATGACGCGCAACAGCATTTCGGCGGGGTGCTCTACCTGTTCGTGCGGGGCGTGCGGCCTGGCTGGACCACACCGCAGGGGGCGCCCACGGGGCTGTATTTCCATCGTCCGTCGCCGCAGGTGATCGAACAACTGTCCGACCTTCTTGAGCCCAGCGAGGTGCTCGCATGACCGATTCGATGCCGGACGCCGCACAAGCACAACTGGCGCACGGCTTTGCAGCGCACGCAGCGCGCTGGGCGTTGGCACAGGGTGCACCCGCAGCCGACAGCGAAGCACTGCGACAGACCGCGTTTGCGCTCAGCCTGGCCACCAGTGGCGGACAGGTGTGTGTGCGCCTGTCGGATCTGGCGCCCTGCCCAGAGGGCCCGGCCGATCCTGCCGCCTGGCGCGCAATACTCATGGCGTCCGGCGTAGTGGGCAGCAGCGAGGCTCCCGGCTCCATGCCCCTGGTGCTGGATACCGACGACCGGCTTTACCTGCACCGCTATTTCGACTATGAACGACGGTTGGCCCAACGCCTGATGCGTGCGCGCGCCACGACCGCCGACCTGAGCGGTGCGACAAAGCGGTTGCAGAACCGGCTCGACACACTGTTCGCCGGCAATGATGAACTTATGGGCACGGAGGCCGACTGGCAAAAAGTTGCCGCCGCACTGGCGCTGCGGGGCTCTCTGCTCGTCATCAGCGGCGGCCCCGGCACCGGCAAGACAAGCACGGTGGTCAACCTGCTGGCCTGCCTGATCGAACTCGAACCCGCATGCCGCATCGCACTGGCCGCGCCCACCGGCAAGGCCGCAGCGCGCATGACCGAGGCGATCCGCAAGCGGGCCGCCGACCTGCCGGAAATGATCGGCAGCCAGCTGCCGAAGGAGTCGTTCACGGTGCACCGGCTGCTGGGTGTGACCCCGGCAAAGGCTGGCTTTGTCCACCATGCCGGAAATCCGCTGGTGATCGACGTACTGGTGGTTGACGAAGCATCGATGCTCGACCTGGCACTGGCCACCCAGTTGCTGGAGGCGGTGCCCGCTACGGCGCGCATCATTTTGCTAGGCGACAAGGACCAGTTGTCGGCGGTGGAGTCAGGCTCGGTGTTTGCGGAGCTGGGCATGGACCCGACACTCACTGCCGCGTGTGTGCAGGATCTCGCCCTGCTGACGGGGTTACCGGCCGGGCGCATCGTTGCACCGACACCCACCCGGCCCAGCGCGTTGCAGGATGCGGTCGTGTGGTTCACGCACAACTTCCGCTTTGCGCGCGAATCGGGCATTGGCCGCCTGGCCGCGCTGGTCAATGCCGGTGACCCGCAACAGACCTTGACTTGGCTGGCGAACCAAGCCGACAAAAGCGTGCGGTGGATCGACGATGGAGCAAACGCGCCGTCACCCCTGGCCCTCCAGCGTATGGACGACGGCTACGCAGCTATGTTGGAGGCAGTCAAGACAGACCCGCGAAACTCTGCGGCGATCAGCGACGCGTTTGCGCGGTTTCGCATCTTGTGCGCCGTGCGGGATGGCCCACGCGGCGTCGTGGCGCTGAATGCGGAATTCACGCGGCGCTGGATGTCGGCACTGACGCCTGGGCAACAAGTTCCGGGCTCGGAATGGTTTGTCGGCCGCCCCGTACTCGTGCTGCGCAACGACTATGTGCTGAAGCTTTTCAATGGCGATGTGGGCATCACCCTGCCGGACGACGACGGCCAACTGATGGTGCATTTTTCACAGCTTGACGGCAGTTATCGCGCCATTGCGCCGGTGCGCTTGCCGCCGCATGAAACAGCATTCGCCATGACCGTCCACAAGGCCCAGGGGTCTGAATTCG
>JAYVRP010000758.1:0-4565 GCA_043776215.1 Rhodoferax sp.
TCATTGAGCTTGGAGGTCTCGATCGTCACGAACGGGTTTTCCTGGCCATCGATGGTCTTGGTCTCCAGGGCCGTGAACACCTCGCCAAAGGCCATGGGAACCGCATTGGTGCCAAGCGTCTTGAAGGTGTCGAGGAAGATGTTGTTCTGCATCACGCGCACCTTGATGCCATCGAACTCTTCTGCTTTGGTGACCGGCCGCTTGCTGTTGGTCAGGTTGCGAAAGCCGTTCTCCCAGTAGGCCAGGTTCACCAGGCCGGCTTCCTCGAGCTTCTTGTTGAAATACACACCGGCCGGGCCGTCGAGCACCGCATCGGCCTCCTTCTCGTTGGCAAACAGGAACGGCAGGTCGAAGGCGCCGAGCTCCTTGACGATGCCCACCAGAGGCGAGCTCGACGTGCACACCATTTCCTGCGTGCCGGCGCGCAGGGCCTGGGTGGCTGGCAAATCGCCGCCAGCCGCGCCACCCCAGAACGCGTTGATCTTGATCTTGCCACCAGTCTTGGCTGCCAGCACTTCCTGCATTTTCTTGACGCCGACACCGACCGGATGGTCTTCGTTCACTCCGTTGGTGAACTTGATCGTGCGGTCGGCGAATTGCGCGAAAGCCGAGGTCGTTGCCAGCAAGGCGGCGGCGACCAGCGCGGTGGTCAGGGTTCTGCGTTTGAACATGGATGTCTCCTTCTAGGGTTGAGGTCAGGGGTGAAAAAAACGGATCATCGCATCCACCAGTGCAGTGGCACAAGGACGATGTCAGGGAAGAGTACCAACAGGAACAGCACGGCCAGTTGCGCGATCAGGAAAGGCAGCACACCTTTGAAGGCGTCGTCCATGCTGATGCGCGCCACACCGCACACGACGTTGAGCACTGTGCCAACCGGCGGCGTGATCAGGCCGATGGCGTTGTTCATGATGAACAACACGCCGAAATACACCGGATCGATGCCGGCCTTGAGCACCACCGGCATGAGCACCGGCGTGAGGATCAGCACCGTGGGGGTGAAATCGAGTGCGGTACCGACCACCACGATCAGCACCATCATGACGAACATCAGCAGCATCTTGTCGCCCATGAACGGCGCCAGCATGCCGGCGACCTCGGTCGGGATATTGGCCACGGTGATGAGCCAGGCGCTCACCATCGCCGCCGCCACCAGAAACATCACCACTGCCGTCGTCTTGCCGGCCGTCAGGATCAAGTGGTACAGCGCCGACCATTTCAACTCGCGGTAGATGAACATGCCAACGATGAAGCTGTAGACGGCTGCCACCACGGCCGCCTCGGTGGGCGTGAAGACGCCAAACTTCATGCCGCCGATGATCACGATCGGAAGCGCCAGCGCAAACGCGCCCTGGCCGGTGATACGCAGCCGCTCGGACATGCTGTGCCGCACACCGGGTTGCACGTTCTCCTTCTTGGCCAGCCACCACCAGGTCACGCCGATGGCCGCGCCCATCAACAAGCCGGGCACGATGCCGGCCAGGAACAACTTGGTGATCGACACGTTGCCAGCCACCCCGAAGATGATCATGCCGATCGACGGCGGGATGACCGGCGCGATGATGCCGCCCGACGCGATCAGCCCGGACGCGCGTCCGACGTTGTAACCCGCCGCGCGCATCATGGGCACCAGCAACGCAGCCAGCGCGGCCGTGTCGGCCACCGCGGAGCCGGACAAGGACGCCATGATCACCGCCGCAATCACGGTCACATAACCCAGCCCGCCCCGAAAGTGCCCGACCCAGGCCATCGCCAGGTTGACGATGCGCCGGCTCAGACCCCCGGCGTTCATGAACTCGCCGGCGAGCAGGAAGAAAGGCACAGCCAGCAGCGGGAAGTTGTCGGCGCCTTCGACGAAGCGTTGCGCCAGGATCTGGCTGTCGAAGGTGACCAGCCCGCTGGTGGCTGCCAGGAAGCCCATCAGCGTGACACCACACACCAGCAACGCATAAGCGATCGGCATCCCGATCGCCATGGCCGCCAGCAGGCTCAGGATGAAAACGCTGACAGTCATGCCTTCACCTCGCGCAATTGCTTCTCGGCATCGGCCAGCCCTTCGGTCTCCACCACCTGCACCAGCTCCTCTTCGGTGATGCGTCCGCTGAGCAGCCGGAACAACACGCGCATATTCATGGTGCCCATGACGATGCTCACCACGTAACCGATGCCGAAGATCCAGATCATCGAGATGCCTACCACTGGCGACACATTGGTCACCTGCAGTTCATGCATCTTCCAGGTTCCGAGCAGGAACAGGCCATTGCAGAACAGCATCAGGCTTTCGCTCAGGAAAAGGCAGACTTTCTTGCCCGTGATGCCGAGGTGCTTGACCAGCGTGTCCACGCCCAGGTGCCCGCCTTCGCGCATGGCCACCATGGCGCCGATGAAGGTCAGCCAGATGAAGCAGTAACGCGACATCTCGTCGGAGACGGTGATGCCGGAGTTGAAGCCATAACGCAGGAACACGTTGCCGAACACCATGAACACCATGGCCACCATGCACACGACCACGAGGAACTCGAGCAACTTGAAGAAATAGTGGGTGATTGCCGCCATGCCAATTCAATCCGATCTTTCTGGGGTGGGTGGACAAGGCGTCAGGCCGCCCTGAGCCGGGGCGCTGGCTGTCGCAGGCTGGGCAACCTGCGGCGCGAGGACAACACCTGCTCGATGTCGTCTCCGGCACTGTCGATCAGTTGGCGCACGACCGCTTCGGCCTGGTCAGGCTGACGCGCGATCACGGCATCGAGCACGGCTCGGTGCAAGGGCAGCGACAGCAAGGGGCCGTCCTTGCGCCGGGTCGAGATTTCGAAACTGGTGCGCAGCAACGCCCCCAGTGCCTTGCTCATTTGCACCAGCATGCGGTTGCGGCTGGCCCGCAGCAACCCCTGGTGAAAAAGCAGGTCGTGGGTGACGTAGTCGCCACCTTCGTAGACGGCATGCCACATGCCGGCATAAGCCTCCTCGATCCCGTCGATATCGGGCTGCGTCGCACGCTGCGCCGCCAGGCGGATCGCTGCTGGCTCCACGATCAGGCGCAGGTCCTGCAAGTCGCGCACGAATTCGGGTGTCAGGCCAGCCTTGGTCTGCCAGGCGATGACGTCGGGGTCGAACCAGTTCCATTGCTGCGCCGGCATCACACGGGTTCCGACCTTGGGGCCGGTCACGATGAGCCCCTTGGCCACAAGAGACTTGACCGATTCACGCACTACTGTCCGACTGACCCCGAGTTCCTCGCACAACAAGGGCTCCGGTGGCAAGGCACCGCCGACGCCAAAACGCCCGGCGACGATGGCTTCGCCGAGGTAATCCACCGTATTGCCGTGTACGTTCTTGATCATGCGGGGACGGGAGTCAGAACACCGTTTGGGCCGAGCCGGTCGAAGCCCACAGCCCTTCGGCAGGCTCAGGGCGAACGGTTTGATGGGTGTCGCGAATTCCAAAAACCTCCATAATTTGTTTATCATATGATGATTGGACGCCCCTGAGCTGTGGGGTAAACCCTGTTCATCCACCCGCAACCGACCCCACACGCCATGACACCAGCACCACGCAAGAAGCCCGAGGAACTCCGCAGCCAGCAATGGTTCGGCCGCCAGGACCGGGACGGGTTTGCCTACCGCAGCTGGCTCAAGGGCAAAGGCATTCCGCAGGACCAGTTCGAGGGCCGGCCGGTGATCGGCATCTGCAACACCTTCAGTGAACTTACCCCCTGCAACTCGCACTTTCGCACCATTGCCGAACAGGTGAAGATCGGTGTCTACGAGGCCGGCGGGTTCCCGCTCGAGTTCCCGGTAATGTCCTTGGGCGAGGTGCTGCTGCGCCCCACTGCCATGTTGTACCGCAACCTGGCCAGCATGGACGTGGAGGAAAGCATCCGCGGCAACCCGATCGACGGTGTCGTGCTGCTGATGGGCTGCGACAAGACCACGCCTTCGCTGATGATGGGCGCGGCCAGCGTCGACCTGCCCACGATCGGCGTCAGCGGCGGCCCGATGCTCAACGGCAAATGGCGCGGCCAGGAGCTGGGCTCCGGCACCGGCGTGTGGAGCATGAGCGAGCAGGTGCGTGCCGGCACATTGAAGCTGCAGGAATTTCTGGAAGCCGAAAGCTGCATGCACCGCAGCCACGGCCACTGCATGACCATGGGCACGGCCTCGACCATGGCCAGCATGGTCGAAGCACTGGGCATCGGCCTGCCCGGCAATGCCGCTTACCCCGCGGTGGACGGGCGGCGCAATGTGCTGGCGCGCAACGCGGGGCGGCGCATCGTCGAGATGGTGCATGAAGACCTGACGCTCTCGAAAATCCTCACGCGTGAAGCGTTTGAAAACGCCATCAAGACACTGGCGGCGATTGGCGGCTCCACCAATGCCGTCATTCACCTGATTGCGATGGCCGGACGCATCGGCGTCAAGCTGACGGTGGACGACTTCGACCGACTGGCCAGCGAACTGCCCTGCCTCGTCAACCTGCAGCCATCGGGCAAATACCTGATGGAAGATTTCTGCTACGCCGGCGGCCTGCCGGTCGTGATGAAGGAGATCGCCGAGCACCTGCACCTG
>JAYVRP010000759.1:0-4559 GCA_043776215.1 Rhodoferax sp.
GCGCCGTTCGTCATCATTCTCGTCGCGGCTGTTTGAGCGCAGCGCCCGCAGGGCGCGTAGCGAGTTCCGCGACGGGCCGCGAGTCCGAGCACCGCAGGGCAGTCGGCGCGTTCAGCGCCCGACCGTCCCAGTGAAGCGCTGCGACCGGCCCCCACAGGCCTTTGCCGCCTGCGGAAGCAACGAAGCACCCGTCGTTGCGCTGCGACTGCGATTGCCAGCCGAAGGCAAACGTCCGTCACGGGCGATTGTGTGAATTGACTTTGACCAGTCGAAGGGCCGCTTTCGCAGCTCAACCGACCTCCGCCCCGGTCACTACCAAACCCGCTTGTGGCAGGAAGCTGATGGTCGCCCCGCTCCTCGATAACGGTCTTTGGGCTCGCAAAAGTGAGCCCAACACCCTCGGGCATCGGTCTCTAACCTCAACTCGCAAGTTGGTGGGCAATCCAATTGCGCATGTAGACATCATGGCGAACCCCATTGAACCGAGTTTCAAAAGGTTGCCATACAATACCAAATGACACCTGTGCACTTTTTGGAGCTTCTATGGCTGTTGCGCTAAAACTGTCGGATGAACTGGTTGAAGATGCAAAATCAACCGCTGCGGCCGAGCACCGTTCCGTGCCACGGCAAATTGAGTATTGGGCTCGTATAGGAAAGGCCGTTCTGGAAAATCCTGACATGCCCTTGCGCTTGATCCAGGACACCATGCTCTCATTGGAAGAAGCGAAGAATGGCAAAGTCACGTCCTACCAATTCGGCTGACCTGGTGCCGTTGGCCATTGGGCAATCGGCATCGTTTGACAGGGTTGTTAAAAAGCTCCATGCCACTGACAAAAAGGTTGTGGACGCAGCTGTCAAGCACATTGCAGCGAACCGCTTCGCAGGTGAAGAAAAGAAGGGTGATCTGGCTGGAGTTTTTGTCTACAAATTCAAGCTCAACAAGCAAGAGACACTGCTGGCTTACAGGCTTGACCCCGACAAGCTCAAGCCAACGGATGCAACGCTTCTGGCCATTGGCCCGCATGAAAACTTTTACGACGCATTGAAGCGATGACAAGGCTTCAAAAAATACCCGGTACTTTCTCCCTCCTTTTGCTGCGTCGGCTATCGCAGCTCAATCGACCTCTGCGCCAATCACCGATACACCCGCGCAAAGGCACATTGCAGTCGGTCAACCAATCTGATTTACAGACTCTTACCGGCCATGGCAGACGTTCGTTGACGTTGGCGCGCGGCGCGGCAGGCGCAGCCCGGCGGGAATTTGGTGTTCGGTGTTCTGAAACCGCCGATTACCAAGAGCCTGGCGGCAAAGGCCTGTGGGGGCCGGTCGCGGCGCGCCTTCTGGGGCGCCGAGGAGCACAGGGCTTGCGGCCAGGCGCGCAGCGCCGTTCGTCATCATTCTCGTCGCGGCTGTTTGAGCGTAGCGCCCGCAGGGCGCGTAGCGAGTTCCGCGACGGGCCGCAAGACCGAGCACCGCAGGGCAGTCGGCGCGTTCAGCGTCCGACCGCGCCAGTGAAGCGCTGCAACCGGCCCCCGCAGGCCTTTGCCGCCCCCCGAAAGAACCGCAGCGCTCGGCATGCCACTGCCATGGCCTGCCGATTGTGATCGTCCGCAACGGGCCGATTGTGTGAATTGGCTTTCAACGGTCGTTGGGCTGCGTTCGCAGCACAAGAGACAGCCAAGACGGGGGCCACACCGGCAGCAATGCGCAAGACGTGGACATCCGGTCAGTTATCGATGACCACACGCTGTCGATAAGGCGAGTTCAAGGCCGACTGCACGCAGCTGGTTCGCGAGGTTTGCCACCTTTAGTGCTGCAGATGAGGAGGCCGCTCAGCACCCGCGCACGCGAAAAGTAGCAGCCTCACTTGTCCCGAACGACCGGGCCGGTCAGCGCTCCGAGGAAAGCGGTCAAGTCCTGCACATCGGCGGGTGAGAGCCGGATGCCCTTGTGCTTCGGCAGTTGCTGCTGCGTCGAGCTCAATTTGGACGTGGGGTCGGATGCGAACGGCGAAGGATGTCATGGTGGTGCTCCGGAGTGTTGTCAATACACACGGATTGTCCGCATTCGCCGGCTTCGGGTCATGAACGAAGGGGCTGAGTCGGTAGCCCTTTTGTTCAAGTGCAGTCGTCACCTGCGCGGGTCACCGCCATCCTCTATCGGAGCCCGGCCAGCCCGAGGTTCGACAAGTTACCTTCGCCAACGTCCGAACGAAACGGGCCCGAGGGCCACGAACGTGCCGCCTATTTGAAATTGAGTGCTTCACCATTGACGGCCCAATTTACGCCAAAACGGTCCGTGAGCATGCCGAAGGTCTTTGACCAGAAAGTGGGCGCCAGCGGCATCGTGATCGTTCCATCCTTGGCCAGCGCGTGGAATACGGCCTCGGCCTGGGGGACAGTGTCGAACTGCAGCGCCAGCATCACGCCTTTCATGCCGTCAAACGGCATTCCCGGCGGCGCGTCGCCGGCGAACAGCATGGCGCCGCCCGGCAGGGACAGGCAAGCGTGCATGATCCCATCGCCGCTGGGCGGCGGTCCATCGGCGCAGCCGGCGTCGCCCACGGGCATGGGTGGCATGTCGGCATAACTCATCATCGTCTCGATCTTGGCGCCGAGCACGTTCTCGTAGTAGGCATAGGCCTCGCGGGTGTTGCCACCGAAAGTCAGGTAGGGGGTCAAAGTCGTGGGCATTTCGGGCTCCTGGTTGGAAGGTACTCGGCTTGATTGATGGATTTCAATCTGCCTGCACACCTTGGTCGAACGGCGTGAACCGCTTTCGACAGACCCGGTGAAATAAAGAGATAGAGGCGGTGGCTCAAGCGCCGATGGCGAAAGGCGGCATCGGCCACGCCCGCATGTTTCATACGGTGCGGTTACGGCTCTGAAATTTTCGCAAGCGGTTCACCGGCCGGATTGACCTCGCCGCTCTCCACGGCGAAGTCACCGAGGGAGTCACGCAGGGCGCATTGCCGCCGCTGTGGGGCGCCGACTTCCTCCTCGGGCGATCCGATGGCATAGGTCCCGAGCGATATGTTCTGTGCGAGGTCAACGTCAGCAGCGTCGCGCCCTTCCCGGCGTCTGCCAGCGCGCCTTTGGTTGCGGCGGCATGTGCCGCGCTGGCTGCCGGCAAACCGCGCAGTTCGTGCGGAACCGTTCGGTGCACCGGCGTCCAAAGAGCCAGGGGCGGATTCCTGTGGGCCGGCTGCGTCCGGTCCGGGGCCGACAGGAAGCGGCGGAGTAGATGAGGAGCTTGCCCCTCCACCCGTCACAGACGGGTGCGCGCGTAATCGACGCACTCGGTTCTTCGGCGCATGGATTTGCTTACGCTGCGATATTGATGCGGCGCCCAGGAGCTGGTCGGTCTGCGACCACACCATCGTGGCAATGGACCACACCATAGCGCAACCGGGCCATGGCAGCGCTACAAGGCAAAATGGAGCAAAAATCATTGCAGGCGGCGGTGCCCGCACATCGACCATCCTCTGATCAATCCTCCTTTTTCAGCACGGCGCGCAAACTTTCATGACACACCCGAACCACCCCTTTCACGATCTGCACCAGAGCCTGTCCGCCGCGCTGGAGGACGCCGTTTCGCGTGTCATCGGCGGGGATCCATTGGCGTCATTTTGCGAGTGGTTTGTCGCCAGCGCGATGGCCGGCGCCGACCCCGGCGGCACGCCGTCCGCCGACGAAGCCGCGCTGGCACGGCGCACCCTTATCACACTGGCGCGCAGTATCTGGAGCAGCATACCGATGCCCGGCAACCGCTGGCGCACGCAGACTTTGCCCAAGGTGGAGCGCAATGATCCTTGTTACTGCGGCTCGGGTCGCAAATTCAAGCAATGCTGCGCTGAATTGGCTGGCATGCCCAAGCTGCTGGAGCCGGAGCACGCCCTGAGAATGGTGGCGGCCACGCTGCCACCATCCGAGTTGACGGGCGAGAAGCTGCGGCAGATGCCCCCGGGCGCACTCGCAACAGCGGCCATGGGCATCCAGCAGGAACAGGGTGATGACCGCGTGGTGGAGCTCCTCGAACCGCTGTTTCTGGACCCGGCGGGGCTGAACGAACGCCACGAGGACGCGTTCGACGTTCTGATGGATTCGCTGCAGACGCTCGGTTTGGAGACCCGGCGCGACCATCTGGTGCGCGTGGTCGGTAGCGCCAGCAACAAGGTGCTGGCCACCAGCGCACGTTGCCGCCATGTGTCGATGCTGGCGGACCGGGGTGAATACGATGCCGCATGGAAGTTGTTCCATGAGGTCCAGCGGGTGGCCCCGAACGACCCGCAGCTGATGCACCTGGAAATGCTGACCCTGCTCAGCCAGGGGCGCGAACCCGAGGCGCAATTGCGCGCGCCGCTGCTGGCCGCGCAAGCCCGCAAGCTCGGTTACCCCGAACTGGCCGCGTTGCTGGTCGCCATGGCGCGCGACGGTATCTCCGCGGTCAACGGTCTGGAAACCGAGGACGAGCACCTCGACGACGACGAGCAGTGCTGGGTCGACCTGCTGGCGTCAGCACCCACTACCCTGGATGAGGCCCACTGCCGCAGCCTGTA
>JAYVRP010000760.1:0-4554 GCA_043776215.1 Rhodoferax sp.
TCGGTCACCCTCATGCAGTTGCGCTTCACTTCGCTCACTGTGACCAGCTCGCGGGAGGACTTGCACCTCCAAGAGTGCGCCCATGCTGGGCGCACCAAGAAAAAACGCGCAATAGTTACCTATTGCGCGTCATGTCTGGCAACGGAGTCTTTCACATCATCGGCCGCAAACCGCATGGACATTCAATTTCACCAATCTCAAAATTCAAAGTACCCCAAAAAATACCCCCAGCGAACCTGGTCGCCTGCCTCGCAAGATGTCGTAATCCACTCGGCTAAAGCACACCCGAACACTGCCCTCAAGTGATTTTTCCATTGTTGCGCTTCTGCGACGCGACTCCGGTCAGCAAAACACCAGGGCGAGCCATGCCGGGTCGTCCAGCACGTTGAGCACCATGAAGCCGCCGATCCGGTAAACCCATAGCTGAAACATCTCGAATTGCTCGGCCCGCAGCATACGCCAATTTTCTCCAATTTGCTGGAGCCCGACCAAACCGAACAGGCGCGCCGCCTTCTCACAAAATGCCATGTGACGCTGTCCCTTGCCATACTCCAGCGCGTCGATCCTCCGGTCATAGATAGGTGTAGTGCCGCGTTTCAGAACGCGCCTGCCGACCCGCTGACGCGCATGCTTTGGCTGATGGGCGCGATTTCCTGACCGACACCCCTTGCTACTCTTGCTATTCCTGCTACCGATCAAGGTCCGAGCGGGACGACGGTAGCGAGAATAGCAACAGTAGCAGCCCACATCGGCGCCGAAATTCGATTTTCTTAGGTCAATCACGGCTGTCCAGTGGCGCCGGATCGACGACTACATGATGCCAACGGCCGACCTCTTCGTCTTTTTCCACTCCTGTCCGAACGCATTCGGTAAAGATGAGGCGCCCGGGAGCGAAACCCCGGCTGTCCCGAATCCAGGGTCAGCACAATAGTCGTGGGTCCACTCGACGAGCGCCCGCGGGCGCTATTGCAGCACAAGCGACAGGCTGCACAGGCTAGTTTTGTATATTTTGATAATATACGCCCATGATCGACCTGCCAGCCATCGTAGCCTTCGACTGGGACGATGGCAACGCCCGAAAGAACGAGAAGCACGGTGTCAGCCAGTCCGAGGCCGAAGAGGTTTTTTTCAACCATCCGTTGCTGCTGCTGGAAGATGCCCGGCACAACCAACAGGAATTGCGGTACCACGCCCTCGGGAAGTCCCATGAGGGACGCAGGCTGCACATCACATTCACCCTGCGCGAAGACGGCACGCTGATTCGCGTGATCTCGGCGCGCGACATGCACCGCAAGGAAAGGAGCATCTATGAGCAAGCCGACTAAACCGCTGCCCGGGTTCAAGACCGAGGCGGACGAGCGCGCGTTTTGGGAAGCCAAGGGCAGCGACTCGACGCAATACCTGGACTGGGCTAGGGCCCAGCGCGCGGTGCTGCCGAACCTGAAACCCTCGACGAAGACGATCTCGCTGCGCCTGCCGCAGCACTTGCTCGATTCGATCAAATCAGCTGCCAATGCCCGTGATGTACCGTATCAGTCTCTGATCAAGGTGTGGCTGCAGGAGAAGGTGAAGCCGCAATAGCGGCACCCCCTGACGCAGTTCGGCCTGTACCGGTAAATCCGCTTCACCGCCGTCCGGTCTGGTTCGGTGGCCAGCGCCTCGTTATGCAGCCGAGTGTCGACACGAATCAACGAATCGCGCCAGGGCTGTCAGTAGGCTTTTCAAACCCTGGCGCGCCTGGCTTCACTTGATCGTGAAGCGTGCCGTCGCCGGCTTGCCTGCGACCATCACCACAGCCACGGCCTTGGTGCCCGGGCCGACCTTGAAGCTGCCAGTGGCTTCGAGCTTGTCGCCCGCAGGCTTGAGTTCGACCTCCTGCTTCTCGGTGCCGTTCAGCAGGGTGACTTTGGCGGTCGCCTTGGACACGTCGGCAGCCTTGCCGTGGTCGCGCAGGTGGAGCTGGATCACAGTGGGCTTGGCGACGAGCTCGTAGTCGACATCCTTGACCTCGACTACCACGCCGCCGTGCATCGGCTTGTGCTCGTGCGCGTGGTCATGCTTTTCTCCGGCGGTGAAGGCAGTGCCGGAGAGCGCCAGAGTGATCGAGGCAAGGAGGGCTTGGGTCTTCATGGGAGTCCTTTCGGTGTGGTTGATGTGAACAGGTGACAAGTCAAAGCGCCTCGGCGTCCTTTTCGTCCATCAGCGCTTCGGCCGGTTTGCGGCCGAACAGCCAGAACATTGCGGGTGTGAGGAAGGTGTCGAGCAGGGTCGAGCTGATGAGGCCGGAGAAGATGACGACCGCCACCGGGTGCAGCACCTCGGTGCCAGGTTGCTCGGCCTCGAACAGCAGCGGTGCCAGCGCGAAGGCAGTCACCAGCGCCGTCATCAGCACCGGGCTCAAGCGTTCCAGCGAACCCCGCATGATCATCTTCTGGTCAAAGCTCTCGCCCTCGAAACGCATCAGATTGATGTAGTGGCTGACTTTCAGGATGCCGTTGCGCACCGAAATGCCAGCCAGAGTGATGAAGCCCACCAGCGCCGCCACGCTCAGCGGCTGGCCTGACAGCCACAGCCCGATCACCGCGCCGACCAGCGCCAGCGGAATGTTCACCATGATCAGCGCCGACAGCATCGCCGACTTGTAGCGGCTGTACAGCACCACGAACATCAAAGTGAGCGAGACGATCGACAGCAGGCCGACTAGCCGCGAGGCTTCCTCCTGCGCCTGGAACTGGCCGCCCAGGGTGATGAAGGTGCCCTCGGGCAGCTTCGTCTCGGCGACCACTTTACGGATGTCGGCGACGATCTCCGACAGCGCCCGGCCTGAGGCATTGGCGGACAGAACGATGCGCCGCTTGCCGTCGTCACGGCTGATCTGGTTCGGGCTGTCACCGTCCTCGATGTTGGCGATCTTCGACAACGGGATGCGACCAGTTGGCGTCTCGATCAGGATCTGCCCGAGACCTTCCACTGATCGCGCCGACTCCGGCAGCTTCACCACCAGGGCGAAGCGCCGACCCCCCTCAACGATCTGGGTAATCTTCTCGCCTTCGACCAGCGCCTGCAGCGTCGACAGCACCTGTGGTGCCGGCACGCCGTATTGGGCCGCAGCCACGTAGTCGATGCGCACCTTGATCTGCGGCGCCAGCACCTGCTTCTCGATCTGCAGGTCGGCAATGCCAGGGATGGTGGAGAGCTTCGCACGCAGCGCATCGGCCTGGCCGCGCAGGGCGTCCAGGTCTTCGCCGAAGATCTTGATGGCGATCTGCGAGCGCACGCCCGACAGCATGTGGTCGATGCGGTGCGAGATCGGCTGGCCGATGGCAATCGCCGCCGGAAGGTTGACCAGGCGCGACCGGATGTCGGCCATGATCTCGCCCATCGAGCGCTTCAGATCGGCCGTGGGCACCAGCCCCACATCGAGCTCACTGGCGTGCACACCCTCAGCGTGCTCGTCCAGTTCGGCGCGGCCGCTGCGCCGGCCGACATGCGTCACCTCGGGCACCTGCTTGATCAGCGTCTCGGCCTGGCGCGCCAGCGCTGCGGTCTCGGCCAGCGTCACGCCCGGGTTCAGGCGCATGCCGATCACCAGCGTGCCCTCGTTGAACGGCGGCAGGAAGGTGGTCGGGAAGAACGGCACGGCCGCGCCCGCCAACAGCACGGCCACGCCGGCCACCACCAACGCTGCCTTGGGCCGGTCCAGCACCGCCTGCAGGCTGTTGCGGTAGCGCGCCTTCAACCACGCCAGCAGCTTGGTGTCGCCTTGGTCGAGCGACTTCATGCGCGGCAGCAGGTAGAAGCCGAGCACCGGCGTCACCGTCACCGACACCACCAGCGAAGCCAGCGTCGAGACGATGAAGGCAATGCCCAGCGGCACGAACAGCTTGCCCTCGATGCCCGGCAGCGCGAACAGCGGAATGAAGACCAGCACGATGATCACGGTCGCGTACAGGATCGCCGAGCGCACTTCCATCGTCGCGCGGGCCACCAGCTCGATCGGGTGCACGCGGTGATCCGGGTGCTTGATCCGGTCTTCCCGCAAGCGGCGCAGCACGTTTTCGACGCCGACCACGGCGTCATCGACCAGGCCGCCGATGGCGATCGCCAGGCCCCCCAGGGTCATCGTGTTGATCGTCAACCCAAAGGTCCTGAACACCAGCGCGGTGATGAAGATCGACACCGGAATCGCGGTCAGCGCGATCACGGTCGGGCGCAGCGTGCCGAGGAACAGGAACAGGATCAGCGCCACGAAGACCGAGGCGCCGATCAGCTTGCCCTGCAAAGTCGAGATCGAGGCCTCGATGAAGGTGGCCTGGCGGAACGTGACCTGGGGCGCCTGCATGCCCGGCGGCAGCGAGGTCTTCATGCCGACCAGGGCCTCCTCGATCGAACGCGTGAGCGCGATGGTGTCGGCAGTCGGCTGCTTCTGGATACCCAGGATGACAGCCGGCTTGCCCTCGAATCCCGCATCGCCGCGCTTGGGCGCCGGCGCGAAGTTCACTTCAGCAACCTGTCGCAGCAGGATCGGCTGGCCGCTCTTCGCGGTCAGGGCCA